>JAZNEM010000077.1:0-2317 GCA_045588595.1 Eubacteriales bacterium | reverse complement strand
AGGTGGATGAAGGTCGATGTCCAGATTGAGCCCGTTTCAACGTATACCGCGCCGAGGACAAGTCCCGCGACGAAAGTATAGAAGAACTGCGCGACGTTTCCGTGCATCATTGAAAAGAGTACCGCAGACGCTACGATCGCCGTCGTCTTCCCGTACGGCAGAAGATTTGAAAGAATGCAGCCGCGGTAGAGGAATTCCTCACAAAGCGCGGGGACGATCGCAACCGAAATGAACGCCAGAAGTATCTTTATCGGGCTATCGAGAGGTTCGCTTTCGAAAACACTGCCGAAGTCGATAAAGGAGACCATAAAGGAATTGATGTACGCCGCGGGCAGTATCATTCCGATCGCCGCGATAATGACGAGAGGCATTTCGGGTTCAAGTCTGATCTCAAGACGGAGCGGCTGACGGTTGTCGTTTCGTGTCAGGTACATAAAAACAAACGCCGGTATCATAAAGGCGGCGAGATACGCAGTCAAAAGAAGTGTTTCCTCGAAAGCGTAGCACAGGTCGCCCGCATTTATTGAAAGAATTCTCGCCACTCTGCGGAGAAGCGGATCAAAAAGCGCTGAAAACATTAACGCGGCGGTGCTCAGAAGCTGAAGGAGCACGGCATTCATCAGCACAGATATGGCAATGTTTTTGCAAGTCCGTTTATACATAAGTTCGTTCAATTTAACGCCTCGTTTCTTTGGTGATATAATTGATTATACACCAAAAGCGGAAATTTGTCAAGACAAAAATAAAGACCTGCGTGCGGCAGGTCTTTATTTTTATGTAAGAATTAGTGAACGATGCAACGCTCGGTATCCTTATCGAAGATGTGGAGACGGCTCATGTCGAAGGCAACCTTGATGGTGTCGCCTGCACGAGAGGTCGAACGGGAGGATACGCGCGCGATGAGTCTGGTCTCCTCGCCTACGTTGAGGTAGAGATAGATCTCAGCACCCATAAGCTCGGTTACGTCAACGTAAGCCTCAAGCTGGCTATCTGCATTCTGTGCGAGCTGGTTAGCGTCGTCGTGAATCGCCTCGGGACGGAGACCTGCAACAACTTCCTGACCGATGTAATCCTTGAGGTCGGGGTTGTTAGCCTTTTCTGCGGGAAGCTTGATGGAGAGATTCTCGAAGTTGAAGTATACATCCTCACCCTTCTTCTCGAGCTTACCGTTGATGAAGTTCATCTGAGGTGTGCCGATAAATCCTGCAACGAAGATGTTTACGGGATAGTCATAGAGGTTCTGAGGAGTGTCAACCTGCTGGATAAGACCGTCCTTCATAACTACGATACGGGTTGCCATGGTCATAGCCTCGACCTGGTCGTGAGTAACGTAGATGAAAGTGGTTCCAACGTTCTGGTGAAGCTTGGTAAGCTCGGTTCTCATCGATGCACGGAGCTTAGCGTCGAGGTTGGAGAGAGGCTCGTCAAGAAGGAATACCTTGGGCTTACGAACGATCGCACGACCAAGAGCTACACGCTGCTTCTGACCACCGGAAAGAGCCTTGGGCTTTCTGTCGAGAAGGTGGGTGATATCGAGGATTCGAGCAGCCTCTTCAACGCGGCGCTTGATCTCTTCCTTGGGAGTCTTGTTCAGCTTAAGGCCGAATGCCATGTTCTCAAATACTGTCATATGAGGATAAAGAGCGTAGTTCTGGAAAACCATCGCGATCTTTCTATCCTTAGGAGCTACGTCGTTAACGAGCTGGTCACCGATAAAGAGCTCACCCTCGGTGATCTCCTCAAGACCTGCAACCATTCGAAGAGTGGTGGTCTTACCGCAACCGGAAGGACCTACGAGTACGAGAAACTCCTTGTCCTTGATTTCAAGATTGAAGTCCGAAACAGCGGTAACGCCGCCGGGATACTTCTTATAGATGTGCTTAAGGGATACACTTGCCATTTATAAAATTCCTCCTTGAATTAACGAGCAAACCGAGCACACGGTTTAATCTAATTTTTTCTTTATATATTGTACCAAATTTTCGCGAAAAATGGAAGATGTTTATTACCCAAAATTTCAAGGTCAAATTTGTGCAGTTTGCACAAATTGTGACTAAATATTGCGAAAATGGGGTAGTTTATGAATTTTGCGTGACTTTGCGTAGTAAATTTAAATTACTTTTCGGAAATTACTTCTCTTCCTTGAATCTCATTGTAAGTGCGATACGGTTGCGCTTTGTGTCGACCTCGAGGACCTGAACGCGGACGATATCGCCGACGGAAAGCACCTCGGAGGGGTGCTTGATGAACTTATCGCAGATGCGCGAGATGTGAACGAGTCCGTCCTGATGAACGCCGATGTCAACGAATGCGCCGA
>JAZNEM010000076.1:0-1769 GCA_045588595.1 Eubacteriales bacterium | reverse complement strand
CCAGATAGTATTGTGATAAAGCTGATTTATCTTTTCGTTTCCGCAGGAGAAGCGTCCTGTTCTCTCAATATCCGAGTGAACGGCAACGGCGCGGATATTATTAAAGTTTATTTCTACGTTGGGATATTCGTCAAGACGGATATATCTGAAGCCTTGGAATGAAAAACGGGGTTTGAATACGTTTTCGTTTCCGTCACAGATATACGTCATTATATTTTTAGCCTTGCGGTAATTTTCGGTATAAAAGTTTCCGTCGCTGTCAAGTACTTCTGCGTGAGAAATAACGATTTTTTCTCCGGCTTTGGCTTTTATTTTGAACTCAACAAATCCAGTCATATTCTGACCGAAATCGATAACGCGCTCACCCTTTGGAGTCGTGATAAGAGCGATAGGAGCAAGACGCTCATGTTCGGTTATGTATTCGCCCTCTTGCTCGATAAGAGGGTATTTTTCGGCAACCGTATCCTTTACTGCATTTCCGAGAAGCTTTGATTCGTGGAGCATATTTACAGTCTCACCGTCATATATGCCCGACATTTCGGTCTTTGATGTATATACAGTCCACGTTTCGTCGGTAACGATAGTTTCGCTTCCGTTTGCGTAAACGAGAGTAAGCTCCGCGTTTACAGCCATGTTATCGCCGTAGAGCTTTTCATACATCTGATATGTGAAAGAACCAATAGCCCAACCGAGACCCGTGGTTATTTCGAGCCTTTGTTCTCCATCTTTTTCGCAAAGAAGATACGTAACATCAAAAGTTTGATATTGTAAACGCTTATGATAGCTCGTGTATCCCGGATTGAGCATACCGATGCTTGCTTTTTCACCGTTGATAGCCGCTTCGTAAACGCCTACCGCGGTAACGGTCAAAGTAGCTTTTTTGAGGTCTTTTTTTACGTTAAATTTTTTTGTAAAGATAACTGAAGCCGCACCAAGATCAACAGGGCTTTTAATGAAATTTTTTGAATTCATTTTATTTCTCCTTTTTGAAAGTATGGGTTTATTCGGTTTATATTTTATCATACGCAAAAGGATATATTAAGGTCTTTTTTTTACTATATTTGTGTCTTTTTTTGTCTTACATTTGTGTCAAATGTGTATAGTTTGCCCCGGTGCTATCGAGTATTCTATAAACTCACTCGAAGAGTCGCCCGACGCAAAACATATGGTATACAAGGTGGGATTATAAACGGTGTGTCCGTCTGCCGAGAACATAAGCTTATTGTATGCGTCGATATAGTCGTATATTTCAATGTTCGTCGCGTACCAGATGTCGTCTCTGCCACCCATGTATTCGGCAAATTCTTCAATAACGTTCCAGTTATCATTTTCCTCAAATTCGTAGCTGTGTCCCCACAGATAGAAGAGCTGAGCGCGTCTTGGATCGGATTCGGCAAATTTTTTCGCAAGCTCCATAAGCCGCGGGTTTTTGTGGTGGCAGGTCGCGGGTAGGCGAAGCCAATCGGTAGGAATATCGAACTTCTCGGTTGATTTTACAGTACGCGCATATGCTATGCCACATGTACGAAGAGCTTCAACGACAGAGTCATTGTAAGTTCCGTATGGATAAGCCATACCGCGAATTATCGTTCCGAATTGTTCCTCAAGCTCTTTTCTGTCATTTATAATATCAAGGACTACCGACGGCGTAGGAAGCGTTTCAAAATGCGGGTGCATAGTACCGTGAACTGCGACCTCGTGACCGCTGTTCGTATAAAGCTCGGTTGCCGTTTTCTTGCTCATTATGCGGTGTACGTTACCTTCGGCAA
>JAZNEM010000075.1:0-1803 GCA_045588595.1 Eubacteriales bacterium | reverse complement strand
CGTTTTAAGTCCGTAGACCCATTTTATACCCTCATACTCAATGCAAGTGTTGTTCTTGTGGCAATGTCCGACGAAAAATCCGTCCACACCGCACTCCTTTAAAAAGGGTAAAAAGCTATCATCTGTCGCGATGATCGTTCTATCGTGATTTTCATATTTACAACCAAAATCACCTTTTTCCGCAGGAACGTCAACGCCGAGAGTGTAATACTCCTTATCGTCTGTTCTATATCCCTTTGCTATCTCTGCCTTTATGAAAAGGTCTACGGGGATATGACACGCCATAAACGCTTTTACAGTTCTACCCTGTGCTTTAGTTATAGCGAAACTGTTTGCTCTTATGAGCTCTATCTGATCGTCATAAATGCCTTTCTTTTTGACTATGCTCTCGTCCGTTCCCGCTCCGCAGCCATTGGAATCTACCATGTGCAACACACGCATAAGCTCGTCCTCAACAGCAATACCAACTGAAAAGTTACTGTTTCCCGAAACGTTTCCTCGCTTGAAAAGACAATATTCACTTTTTTCAAATTGCCCGCACTGCCACTCAACGCCCATCTTTGATTCGTTATCGTGATTTCCGAACGTGACCGCCCACGGTATCTTAAATGAATCCATAAGCTTGCATATGTAGATAAGCGTTTGTCCGTTATCGTCAAATGAGCCATAAGTAATATCACCCGTTATAAATATCATATCGGGCGAGACTTGCGCCACAAGCGAACGTATCTGATTGCCGCAAAGCGCATCAAAATTTTCAGGTCTCCACGCGTTTATTTCGTCAATTCGAAGTCTGTCGGGTTCTCTTCTCTGCGTCGCATCGATTATCTGCATATCGGTGAGTTGTAAAAGCTTTATTTTTCTGTTGGTATCAAATTTCAGTACGAAGTCACAGCCCTCAAAAGCTGTATTTTCTGTGTTTTTTATTATTTTCATGGCTTTTCCTTTATTATTCTATCAACATCGCGTCTACGATGTTGATACTATATAAGAACTTACCGATTGGTAAGATTGAACAAACCAATCGGTAATCATACCCTTTCATGACCGTTTCCGTATTCCCTTTTCATTGCATCAACAGACACAACCCATTGTTTCCCGAATTTGCAAACGTCAACGCCGTTGACCAATTTGCCATATGTGATTGCCTTACGAAGCGTACTTTCATTGAGTCCCCAAAGCTCGGTTGCATCGCTGAATGCCATCAGTCCGTCAAAGGGTGTATCAACCCGCACACCGTTTTCCCAAAGCTCGTCGCAAGAGAGATCTAGATCATCGTTCCAAACGATACCGTAGCCACCGACATCCACAGAAACGCAAGCAAACTCCGCCTGATTATCCTTTAATTCAGCAAACAACGGAATCTTTTCAAACAACGGCTTTACGTCATAAATCTTCGTAACTCCCTCCGAAAACTGAACACTTAGCTTATATTCGGGAAGAGCAAAAACATTTTTGATTTTGTGAAACATTATACTACCTCCTTATTCAAGCGGTGGGATCTTCTTGAACTCCTGTGTTTTCCATATTTCCATCAAAGTATCCTTATGCATAGAAATCCATTCCTGCACCATATTCATTGCTTTACTCGGGAGATGCCCTTCAAGCACCTCTCCCGTCATAAAATCAATTGCTGCGACATCTTCATTATAAATTGCGTGTATATGCGGCGGATTGTGCTCGCTCTGCAAAAAATACATTCTGATAATAATTCCGTAAAATCTTGATAATACAGGCATTGTTATTCTCCTTTTGATGTTATCCTCAATCATATTATATCACGATACCGTGATTTTGTCAATG
>JAZNEM010000074.1:0-10829 GCA_045588595.1 Eubacteriales bacterium | reverse complement strand
AACGATACCGGCCACACGGTTTAAGGTCTTTGGCTCCGCCTTGTTGGCGATTTTTGAGGCAATTCTTGCCCAAAGCAGAGTGAATATCACACACAGCACGAGGCAAAGAACGTCGGGAAACCCTCCAATCATAAAATGGCTGATCCCACCGGTCAGCGCCGTAAACGCCATAATAAATACGCTTGTTCCAACCGCCAAATGCATAGGATAGCCAAGAAACGAAGTCAGAACGAGCAACAGCATCATTCCTCCGCCCGCGCCTACAAAGCCGCATATAAAGCCTACAGCCACACCTCCGATTATTGCCTTAATCACTCTGCTTTTCGGAGAGCTTTCTTCCAATTGCTCTCTCGTTTTGTTGACAGGCTTCAAAAGAAAGCGCAAGCCGATTATAATGAGTGCTATCTGCATCGTACCGCTCATAGCCTGTTCGGGTAAAAAGCTTGCTACGAAGCTACCGATCATCGTTACGACCAACACGCTTACAAGCAAAGGTAAGCTGTTTTTTATATCTAAGTTTCCGCTTTTCTTATAGGTATACGCACTGACAAGGCTTGCCAGAACGTCGCTGATCAGTCCTATGCCAACCGCATCGTAGGCAGGGATACCTAAAAAAGTTATGAGCATAGGACCTATCACCGCAGCAGCACTCATGCCTGCAAAGCCCGTTCCAATACCCGCACCTGCACCTGCGATAAAGCAGACAATTATTTTTATCAGAATATCTTCCATAATATATCTCCGTTAAGTTGTTGTTTGATAATAAAATATTATACCATGTTTTTATGAACTTTTCAACCCATTTGGCTTTTCTTCCTCTGCCACTCTTGATTATTAACTTAAAGTTTCGATTGCGATCTGCATACCTATCTTGAAAGCGTATGTAAAATAAAGACAGAAAATATGAAAATGTGCAAAAAAGAAAAATACGAGAAACACCGAAATGTTCTCGTATTTTTCTTCGCCTTCGCAATGCTCGTTATTCTTAATTCTCAGAAACTGTCCTTAAGGAAACTGAGCATTTGCAACGCCTTTTTAACTATTAAGCAGTATTTAATTAGTCTGCGTAAACGCTGACCTGCTTTTTGTCCTTTGTCTTCTGCTCGAATTTAACCTTGCCGTCGATCAAAGCAAACAAAGTGTCGTCCTTACCAATTCCAACATTGTTGCCGGGATGGATAGCCGTACCTCTCTGTCTTACGATGATGTTTCCTGCAAGAACTGCCTGTCCGTCAGCCTTCTTTACGCCAAGGCGCTTGGATTCGCTGTCACGGCCGTTCTTTGTAGAACCGACACCTTTTTTATGAGCAAAGAACTGCAAACTAAGCTTCAACATTATTCGTTCCTCCGTAATTTAATGTAAATTTGTACAATTTTTTAGACGTAATCCACGTCTTTGACTTCAACGTCGAGAAAATCGCAATATTCTTCGAGAAGGTCATTTAACTGATAATAATATGACAGAAAAATTCCCGAAACCGCATAGCGTTTGCGTTCGTCCTCCTCAAACTGAGGAAGCGCGGCTTTGGAGCGAACCATTATATGTGTAGCTCCCTCATTGACCGTATACTCTACGTCGGACGCGTAAGCGACCTCTATTGAGTTTACGATAAGCATCGTCATAGCGGACAGTGCTGCGCAAAGAACATCATCGCCCGATTCACCGTATCCCGTATGACCCTGCTCCTCAAAGCCATAATAAATTCCGTTGCTTCTGAAAAATACGATCTTCGTCATTTAAAGTCAACCTTCGATAGAAAGGATCTGAACCTTGGTGTAAGGCTGTCTGTGACCGATCTTCTTCTTCTCGTGTTTCTTGGACTTGTACTTCATTACATAAATCTTTTTGCCCTTGCCGTTAGCAATGACTTTTGCGGTGACCTTAGCACCTTCAACAGTGGGAGCGCCTACCTTGAAGTCATCTCCTACCGATACTGCCTTGACACGATCAAATTCAACCGTATCGCCTTCGTTAACGTTGAGTTTCTCGATGAAAAGGATATCGCCCTCGTTAACCTTGTACTGCTTTCCGCCGGTTTCAATAATTGCGTACACGAAAAGCACCTCTCTTTCTTATAGACTCGCTAAGACGGGCGGTGTCAAAAGACACACTTAAAAAGCCCGCTTTTATGCGGCATAATATTATACCACGCTTTATAGACGTTTGTCAAGTGTTTTTTGCGATTTTTTTTATTTATTTTAATTTACCTGAACAAAGTCATATCCGCAAGCATTATTCCGGTTCTCATAATACTATATTGCTCGTTTTTGGGGTCTGTCGACAGTATACCTAACTTTTGTTTGAGACCCGTGATCATCATTTCGGGATTCAAAAATTCGCTCGTGGTTGCGCTTAACACCGTGTTTATCTTTATCGCTTTGCTTTCTTCATCGAAAATCACATCTACGGATTTGATAAGTACCGTGATATCTACCTCTTTGTCTCCTGACTTTGTCTTTTTTATAAGATTCAGCGGAGAGGTCGTAAGCGTTTTCTGTATATTCTCTGCCATGACTTTATCCGCGCCCTGTGTATATATATCTATATCGTACGATGCCCACGCTATATCGTGAAAATCGGTAGTCGGAATATACGCATCGGTTATGCAAAGCTCGTCTGTAAGCTCGGCATTCAAGCGAACCTTTATCTCCTCACAAGACATCTCACGGTCTATTCTGATATCGAGAAATTCATATTCGCTCTGTGCGCCCACGCTCAATGGTGTGGAGAAAACGAGCTTTGCATGAGGATTAAAGCCCTTTGTATACCAAACAGGAATACACGCACGGTTTATAACGCGAAGAAATGTCCGCTGAAGGTCAAGATGTGAGATATATTGAAGTGTTCCCACCTTTTTAAACATAAGTCTAACGGTGACGGGCGGTTGAATGATCGGAAGGCTTCTTAGTCTTTTTTTCTCGTTTAGTTTTTTGCTTTCGGACAGCATGTTCTCTCACCTCCCAATTTATTAGCTCCGCAACCACTACAATGCTCACGGCAATGCGGAGTTGTATTTTCATTGTACGCTCTATCGCGTTCGCGGCGCAAAAATTCCTTTGAGACTCCGCAATCGATGATATCCCACGGAAGCACCTCGTCAAGTCCGAATACTCTGTTGGCGTAAAATGCGGGGTCTATGCCACTACGCTCGATTACCGATATCCATTTGTCGTAATCAAAGCACTCATCCCAAGAATCAAAACAAAATCCCTCTTTGCAAGCGAGCTCAAGCGCGTCCGCAAGTCGTCTGTCGCCTCTCGCAAGCACCGCCTCTATTCTGCTGACCTTTGCATCATGATGCGTATATTTTATCTTTCTGTCGGTTATCTTTGAGCCGAGATATTCCTGCTTCTTTGCAAGCTCCTCAAGCGTATCCTGCGCTTCCCACTGGAAAGGAGTAAATGGCTTTGGGATAAAGCACGAAACGCTTATGGTGACCTGCGGCTTCTTTACCTTTTTACCGTAATGCACCATATAATACTTCTGTATAACGTGAGACGCAAGCTCCGCTATTCCCGCTATATCATCGTAGGTCTCTGTGGGAAGTCCTGACATGAAGTAAAGCTTTACCATGCTCTTCCCTGCCTCAAAAGCAACTCCAACGGCTCTCATAAGATCCTCCTCGCGAACATTTTTATTTATAACGTCGCGGAGTCTCTGCGTTCCCGCCTCGGGCGCAAAGGTCAAGGACGAAGAACGCACTGTTGCTATTTTATCCATGAGCTCCTTTGTAAAGCTGTCTACTCGCAAGGACGGGAGAGAAATGCTTACCATATTATCGTCCGTCCATTCAAGAAGTGAATCGGTAAGCTTTTCAAGCTCGGTATAATCGCTTATTGAAAGAGAGGTAAGTGACATTTCCTCGTATCCCGTTGATTCATAGAGACACTTTGCCTGCTCGTTAAGAACCTCGGGCGTTTTTTCGCGTACGGGGCGATAGATTATACCCGCCTGACAGAAACGACAGCCGCGTATACAACCTCTGAACACCTCGAGCATTATTCTGTCATGCACCGTTTCTATGTAAGGCATAACGACCTTATCGGGAAAATACGCTTTATCAAGGTCTTTTACGATACGCTTTGTTATTTTGGTCGGAATATCGTCGTATATGGGCGTATACGCCTTTATCGTACCGTCTTCGTTATACGTTACATCATAAAATGACGGAACGTATATTCCCTTGATAGTTCTTGCCGCTTCGTGAAGATACGCCTCTTTGGTATATCTTCCTTCGTCCTTCATTTTGATGTAAAGACGGCAAAGCTCGGGAAGCATCTCCTCTCCCTCTCCGATATTGAAAAGATCGAAGAAAGGAGCGACGGGCTCTGCGTTATAAGCGCAAGGCCCTCCGCCTATTATTATGGGCATATCGTCGCCTCTGTCTTTGCTTCTGAGCGGTATTTTTGCAAGCTCTAACATATTAAGAACGTTCGTATAGCTCATTTCATATTGGAGTGTGAAGCCTATCATATCGAATTCTGTAAGCGCATCACCGCTCTCACACGCGGTAAGGGGGATATTATGCTCCCTCATCTTTTCCTGCATATCTATCCACGGGTCGTAAACGCGCTCACACCATACGTCCTCTTCTCTATTTAGTACGCCGTAAAGTATACGCATGCCGAGATTGGACATTCCTATCTCATACGTGTCGGGAAAGCAAAACGCAAAGCGCGCTTTGACCTTTGATCTATCCTTGATTATCTGTCCGTATTCTCCGCCTGAATATCTCCCCGGCTTTGAAACCGACTTTAAAATACTGCTTATCTGTTCGTTCATAATTTTTTCTTTCTGTATATTATTTGGTTTTTTATTTATTCTTTTTTTCAATAGCCGAGCGTGAAAAATAATTTTTTCTTGGCAATTCGGAAATTGATATTGCCAAAGCCAAAGCTATGCACAACGCTCTGAACACGAGCAAAACATACTGATTTGCCAAGTGTACCTCTCCGAAAATATTAAGGACTGCTGCCGCCAAGAATGCAACTACACCGCCTGCTATACTGATAACGGCTATCCTTTTTCTTATACGAGCAAGCTTTTTGCACCATATTACCGCTTCACAAAGCTTGAGGCGAGAAGCTTTTACGACAAGCCCCGTATCCTCTTTTCTGCAATTACGTCCTCTTTGACCTCTGTAAATATCCTTTGATGTCTTATGCACGATGCTTACGGGAGTTTTACCTAATCTTCTTAGCTTTTCCGCAAGCTTACTGCATATAAGCGGATCGTATGTTTCTATGGCGCAATATACGCCGTTCTGTGCAAGACGTTCTATAAGTATCTCAAACAACGGTTCTACGTTATATTGCACGCTGACTTTTGCGCTGACCTTACCGTCAAAGGAAACGCAAAGTGTTGTTCTTTGAGAACTATCCTTCGCATCGTCCTCAAAATCGAATCCGTAACGCTCCATAAAAACAGCGTCTCCGACTATCAGCAGGTGCTTCTTACCTACTATTGCCTCTATTCCGTTTCGAAATGCTCTCAAAACGGTAACGTCCTCGCATTTATATTCGGGGGGAACATTGTTGAATACGTCGGACATAGGACCGCCTATCTTCGAATAAAGTGCATCAAGAGCACCTAAAATATTGAGTGAATTCTTTTGATCGTAAAATACTATTCCGATCTTTTCTGCTTGACACGCGGAGAAAAGATGTATGTCGCTAAAGATTAGCACGTCACTATCTCCGTATCTCTTTATCGCTTCTCGGCTCGCTATCGCACAACCTCGATTTGAAAGTCTTACAGTCGCCAAATAAAGTATGACTTCTTCGCACAAGCTATATGCCGCAGGCATTGAGAACAGGAATATTATCCATATTGCGCAAAGTACGGCAGACATCTCCATATCGGCAAACATACAGCCCATGCCTGCCAATACTGACAAAACAAGTGCGGGTATGAAAAATCCTTTGAGTATCGGATCATCTATTTTATGCTTATCGTATACCGAATGGAAATAACGGGTCGGAAATGCTACGTCTGCTGGAACGCGTACCTTTTGAGAGCGATCCATACCTCCGCGATACATTTTATCCGCAACAGAGCCCTCTTTATCATCGCGCAAAAGCGTATACATTCTGCTTTCCTCTGTCGAATATATTCCGAATATTCTTTTTTCTCGGCAAAGAGCAAGATGGTCTGCCACGACCGAGCAAAGCACCGATAGCATAACGATAAAATGGAAGCTTACGGAAAAGCTATCGGCTTTCGTAAAGAAAAGCGTTACGTCGTATACACATACCGAAATTACAGATAATGCCGCTACCGAATATCCGTCTGGCCGCGCCAAAACAACGTTCTTTATTCCTTTTAACAATTTTTTTATCGGAGCTATACACCCTATAAACAAGAATTGCAATCCGAACAACAAATAAACTATCGGGTCTTTTGAATAGTCAAACACGCCCAAAAATTCTACATCAAAAAGCGGCAATGCTTCGTAAAGCAATATTCCGAACGTTATGATAGAGGTTACGCAAAGTGATATAAGCGACCTTGAAAATGCTTTTTTGTATCTTTGCTTTATCTCTTCATTTTGGTTTCTTGTTCTGTATTCCTCCCCATCGTAAACATACGACGCAGAAGTGTCAAGAGGCTCTGAATCGCGGTCATCATAATATTCCTCGATTCCATCCTCGCCTATCGTTTCCTCAAGCTCGTCCTTGCAACCGAGCTGAAGCAAAAGCTCGATGACCGATTTGTCAAGTTCTTGCTTTGAAGCTTGTCTCTTCTCTTCCTCAGCAATAACCTCCGCCTGCTTTTCCTCGTGCAAACGGATCATCTCCTCTTCAAATCCTTCAAAATCATCGTCAAATGGCACTTTCTCCTCTTCGGGAAGAATTTGTTCAAGGTCAAGCGCTATCATTTGAGGCTCTTCTAAAACTTCTTCAAATTCTTCTTGGAGTTCTTCCTCGAGTACTTCTTCTATTTCTTCCTCAATTTCTTCCTCGATTTCTTCCTCGATTTCTTCCTCGATTTCTTCCTCGATTTCTTCCTCGATTTCTTCTATTTCTTCCTCAATTTCTTCTTCGAGTGCTTTATCCGATTCTTCTAATTCCACGATTTCTTCAATTTCCTGCGAAGCAGATACTTCTTCTACCGTTTTTTCCGTTTCGAGCGATTCTTCGTGAACTTCGAAAATCACATCCGATGTATTGGGATTTTTTTCGCTCTTTTTTTTGCCTTTTTTATCGTGAGTATTTACTTCGTGCAAAAAATCAGAATCGAGAGCGTAATCGTCCTCATCATTACTATTCTCACTCTCTATGACGGACATTATATTGAACTTCTTTTTAAGCTCGGTCTGAATATCCTCGTTTGACATACCTTTGTCTACGTCTGCTATGATATTGTCTTTTTTAGAAGTGTTTGACGCATCTTCTTCATAGGAGCTTTTGAGAAGCTTCAAAATATCGTCAATATCCTGTGAACTTGTAGAATTATTCTTTTTAGTATCTTCCATAAAAGCCCCTCCTTAAAAATAAAATTTTAGCTTCTGTGCTGTCTCGATATCTCCGCAAGTATTACTGCCGCCGCGGTTGAGACGTTAAACGAGTTTACGTGTCCGTACATTGGAATGGAAACTATATAATCTGCGTTCTCCTTGAGTATTCTTGATACGCCCTCGCCCTCGCTTCCGAGAATAAGCGCCGTAGGACATTTGAAATCGGTATCATAATACGCGCTTCCGCCAGCCTCTGCCGCAAATATCCAGAGTCCGTTTTCACGGAGCTTCTCAATTGCCGCGGAAAGATTCGTTACCTTGGCGATCGCAAGATGCTCGATAGCACCGCACGATGCCTTTGTCACGACAGGTGTAAGACCTACCGCACGCCGCTTGGGGATTATAAGACCATGTGCACCGACTCCCTCTGCACAACGAATGAGCGCACCGAGGTTATGCGGGTCGGTTATTCCGTCCGCTATTACGACAAACGGCTTCTCTCCTCGTTCCTTGGCTATGTTAAGTATATCCTCTATCGAACAATATTCTTTTTCTGCCGCCATGGCTATAATACCTTGATGGTTCGCACCCGCACTTATCTTATCGAGCTTGGCTTTTTCAGCATCTATTATCGGTATCTTGCGCGATACCGCCTCGGCAACGAGGGCAACTATTGAACCTTCTCTCTCCCCCTTTTGAACAAGTATCTTATCAACTGCACGTCCCGACTTCAAAAGCTCACGCACCGCGTTTCTGCCTATTACCATGCCTTCGGTAGAAACTTCCTGTTCGAATGCTCCTCTTTGATTTTTATACTCTCGGTTATTCTTTTTTTCACCGTGTTTTTTATAATTCTTTTCCATATAAACCTCCGTCCGACGTATAATATTCTTTTTAGCCATAATAATTCCATTATATTTAATTATAACATAAAAAAGCCTTTTTGTACATACTTTTTTAATAACAATATTATATTTTTCAGGAGACTTTATGAAAAAACAAAAATCGTTCAGAATTCGAGTACTTTGGAGATTCTTTGTATTCGTTCTTATCTTTTCTTTTACTGTTTTTTGTTTCGTTTGCTTTGCCAATAAGGATTTTCGCGTGAGAGACACTTTTGATGAGAAAGTTGCCGACAATACGCCTATCGTTATAATAGACGCAGGCCATGGCGGAGAGGACGGCGGAACGGTTGGTGTAAACGGTGTTTATGAAAAGGAGTTGAATCTCAAGATAGCAAAAAAGCTTGAAACAATGCTAAAAAGTGCGGGGATTCGCACTGTAATGACTCGTAATGAAGATATTCTTCTATATGACAGAAACGAAGATTACGAAGGACGAAAAAAGATACTCGACATGGCAAAGCGTCTAAAAATATCACAAAGTTACGAAAATGCGATATTTATAAGCATACACATGAATTCCTTTCCCATTGCCAAATACAGAGGACTTCAAGTCTATTATTCGCCCAACGACCCGTTATCAAAAGAGCTTGCCGAAAAGATACAGGTAATGACAACGGACGTTTTGACGCAAGAAAACACGAGAAAAATAAAAGCCTCGGGCGGAAAGATATTTTTGCTTGACCGAATGGATATCCCCTCTGTTCTGGTAGAATGCGGCTTTCTCTCAAATCCTACGGAATGCGAAATGCTATGCGATGAAGCCTACCAAAACGAGCTTGCCGCGACCATATGCTGCGCTATTTTGGAGCATATTGATTAAATTTATCCTCGGTATTGATTTTTCGGTGCTTTTACTGTATAATATAAGAGACAACACATAAGGAGTCTTTTATGAAAGGTATTAAAACTGTTTACATATGCTCGGAATGCGGATATGAGAGTGCTAAATGGCTTGGAAAGTGTCCTCGGTGCAATTCGTGGAATACTATGGTCGAAGACGTAGTCGAAAGTGCTCCCCCAAGTACGCCCGTGGCTCGTCGCACATCGGTTCTTCGTTTGGAGGAAAGCCATGCGTCTCACTTTACAGAGCTTGAAACACCCGATTATATAAGGACCGACACGGGGCTCTCGGAGCTTGACCGCGTGCTTGGCGGTGGTCTTGTCAAGGGATCTGTCGTTTTGCTTTCTGGTGAACCCGGTATCGGAAAATCAACACTTTTGCTCCAGATATGCGACACCTTGGGAAAAAGTAAGTCTGTTTTGTACGTTTCGGGAGAAGAATCACAGGGACAGTTAAAGCTTCGCGCAAACCGTCTCAAAGTGAGCGGAAGCAATCTCTATATTCTTACAGAAACCAATATTGAACGCATACTTGAAGAAGCAAAGACTATAAAACCAGACGTTATTATTGCTGACTCGGTGCAGACTATGTATTCCGATCACATTGCATCTGCTCCCGGAAGCGTTACTAACGTTAAAGAAGCAGCAATGGCATTTATTTCTAAAGCAAAATCGGAGGGGATATCTGTAATCCTCGTCGGTCACGTAAATAAAGAGGGCGGTATTGCCGGTCCTAAAGTGCTTGGGCACATGGTCGATGCCGTTCTTAATTTCGAAGGAGACAGACGGCAGAGCTACCGTATTATAAGAGCAAACAAAAACCGCTACGGCTCTACGAATGAAATAGGCGTGTTTGAAATGACCGATTCGGGACTTCGTGAAGTTCCAAACCCATCTGAAATGCTACTTGCCGACCGTCCTACAGATACATCCGGAAACTGTGCGATATGCACTATGGAGGGCACGAGACCGCTCGTTGCCGAGATACAGGCTCTCGTTACTCAAACGGTATTCCCTGCACCTCGTCGCACATCAAACGGCATGGATTACAACCGAGTTTGTCTTATCCTTGCGGTTCTTGAAAAACGGCTTGGGCTTCGCTTTTCCTCTCATGACGTTTATCTTAACGTTATCGGCGGTATGCAGATAGACGAGCCTGCCTCTGACCTAGGTGTTGCGCTTGCGCTTATTTCGTCGCTGACCGATACGGTCATTCCCGACGAGCTTATCGCTATCGGTGAGCTTGGTCTTTCGGGTGAGTGCCGCGGCGTTGCGAATATCGAGCAACGCGTCAAAGAAGCGGCAAGGCTTGGCTTTACAAGCGCTGTGATCCCACATCATAATATTCAAAATTGCTCGGAAATAAAGGGGATAAAATTGATTCCTGCAAAAAACGTGTATGATATATTGCGATTGATACGGACTTCCGAAAAGAAGAAAAAAAGCGAATAAATTTTGATTTGTAATATCAAAAAAGCGGACAAGGTCATGTCCGCTTTTTTGAATATTTAAGCTTTGTTCTTAAGCTCTGCAAGTATCTGCTTGAGAAGATCCTCGGTGGTGGGATTTGCTTCTCTATCGAGTCTTGCCTTTTCAGCAGCTGCTTCATCAGCAAGCTTTTTCTTGT
>JAZNEM010000073.1:0-2091 GCA_045588595.1 Eubacteriales bacterium | reverse complement strand
TATGACTACGGCTTTATCGGCGGCGCGTCCGTAAAGCTTCTTGACGGTTCGGTGGCTTTTTTCGGTGACCTTACGGGGCATCCCGATCACGAAAAAATACAAAAATTTGCGCAAAAACATAATACCCGTTTAATTTCTCTGTCCGATGATCCTCTTGAGGATCACGGCGGCGGAAAATGTATAAAATAATGAAAAAGAAACTTAAAATTATACTTATCGCGTTAATTTCAGCCGTTTTGGCTGTGGCTCTGGCTTATTTTGCCTTTAACGCCATCGTTGTGCTTTCCGCATCGTCCCACATCACCACTCCGGATGAGTGCGAGGAAAGCGTGTGCGCCATCGTACTTGGGGCAGGGGTGCGCGCCGACGGCTCGCCCACGTGGATGCTCCGCGACAGACTTGACATGGCAATAAAGCTGTATGAAGACGGAAAAGTGGATAAGATACTCATGTCGGGAGATCACCACACCGTGACCTACGACGAGGTAAATAATATGAAGCAGTACGCCATAGACGCAGGCGTACCCTCAGAGGATATTTTTATGGACCACGCGGGTCTTTGCACGTACGACACAATGAACCGCGCCAAGAACATTTTTTGTCTTGAAAAAGCGATCATAGTTACCCAGGAATACCACCTTTACAGAGCTGTATTTCTTGCAAGATCATTTGGAATCGACGCACAGGGTGTTGCAACGGATAATAACGACTACGGAACGTATCAGTTTATACACAATAATATCCGCGAATCCATAGCAAGATGTAAGGATTTTCTGTATTCCATCTTCAAGCCCGATACAACGATCATGGGATATGAAATTCCAATAACTCCAGAGTCTAACGGCGACGTTACGAATGATAAATAAAAAACTCCGAGTAATGGCTGGTTCTCATAAGGAAGTTTGATTGTATTTGCTTTGCTGTAAACAAATATAAACGCCGACAGATTCTTTGTCGGCGTTCATATTATTCATTTTTTGATAAGACGCGAATCAAATTCATAACAAAAGCAATTATAAAGGTTGAAATCCCCACAATTTCGGAAACCAAAGCGACAACGTACTTTCCATGCGAAACCTCTGTCCATTGTCCGTGGGATACTAAATAATAATGACCCGCTTGATATAATTCATACTCAGTTTCTGCATCATTGAATGCACTTCCCCCAAATAAAAGGGTTATAAAGAAGAAAAATTGGAATGGGATAAACAGCAAACATACTAACAAATCAAACGTTTTTTTTGATTTAATGCTTTGTATAATGCCTTTGATAGTGAAAAAGAATATCAAAGCAATAATTAAATATCCTAAATACACAATAGATTCTCCTTTACTATAAAATTACCATCAACAAACAGGTTTTATCGCGCCAGTTTCGCATTTGTTTTACAAATGCTTCGGGCAAAGCCCATACCCCTACAATACCGAATATATTATATCATAGATTACCAGAGAAAGCAAGAGTTATATTCCGACTTCGTCGGAGTGATATTATACGGCTGCGCCGGGTAGTGATATTGTTCGGCTTTGCCTCACAGTGTTATTTTATTCGCCATAAAACTCGCAAAGCGAATACCACTGCGAAGCAATAGAACTCGCCCAAGGCGAATAAAACTGCCCAACTTCCTTATGAGAAGTTGGGCAACCGCCGTCCCTTTATTTTTATCTTGCATTAAGCATAAGCGCTGATACGATTTCGGGGTATTTCCAAGTGTTTGTGCTTCTGTTGTAAATGCCGAAAAGCTCGCCGCTTCCTGTGAAGGCGTTGTTATCCCACCAACAACAGCTTATACCGACAGATCTTGCCTTTGCAATATAATAAGCGGAAAAATTGACTCTCGCTTCGAGGTTATCGAACTTGTCTCTTGCACCGAATTCGCCTATTACAACAGGAACTCCCTTGCTTGTGAACTTTTCATAAAGGGCGCTCATAAACGTATCAATTTCACCGCAGCACGCCTTTGCACCGATTACGAACTTCGCTGTGCTTGAGTTATCGGAGGGGGCTTGGAGAGCGAAATTATAAGGGGTGTAAGCGTGAACTGAAACGATAATTTTATTGTCAGCGCTATCGTCGGGCATTTTGAACAG
>JAZNEM010000072.1:0-16205 GCA_045588595.1 Eubacteriales bacterium | reverse complement strand
ATATGCGGCGGATTGTGCTCGCTCTGCAAAAAATACATTCTGATAATAATTCCGTAAAATCTTGATAATACAGGCATTGTTATTCTCCTTTTGATGTTATCCTCAATCATATTATATCACGATACCGTGATTTTGTCAATGACTTGTTAAGAATTATTTTCTTATATATCATCAGCATCGCCAACCGATGCTGAAAAAGCTACATAAAATGCGTAAAAGATAATTTTGTGTATTTTGACGAACAATTTGAAGTATAAGAAAAGTTACCAATCGGCTATGGTAATTGCCAATTGGTAACCTTGTATAAATGCCACTTTTTGTTTTTGTTATATCATACAAAAAGTTCTTTTATTCTATAAACATTGCATCTACGATGCTGATGTTATATAAGAAATTACCGATTGGTTATGTTGCACAAATATTGTGGGATTTCTTTCGTAGGGGCGTTCTGCGAACGCCCGCGGGCGAACACAGTTCGCCCCTACCGTGAAAATTTTTCTTTTATTCTATAAACATCGCGTCTCCGAAGGAAAAAAATCTATATTCTTGCTCTACTGCCATGTGATAAGCTTCCATAACTCTTTCCTTATTGTAAAACGCAGACACGAGCATAAGGAGTGTACTCTCGGGCAAATGGAAATTTGTTATCAGGGCATCCACAGCTTTGAATTTATATCCGGGATAGATAAATATTCCCGTGTCACCTGACATTGCAGGTATTGTGCCGTCCTCGTTTGCTACGCTCTCTATGGTACGACAAGACGTCGTGCCTACGCAGATAAGCCGTCCCCCCTTCTCTTTACAGGAATTGATGATATCCGCGCTTTCCTTTGATACCGAAAAATATTCGGTGTGCATGATATGCTCGTCAATTCGCTCGGCTTTCACAGGACGGAAAGTTCCGAGGCCTACGTGAAGCATTACAGGAGCGATAGAAACGCCTTTATCCTTTATCTTTTGCAAAAGCTCGGGGGTGAAATGAAGTCCCGCGGTAGGTGCGGCGGCAGAGCCTTCCTCTCTAGCATACACTGTCTGGTAACGTGAATTATCCTTTAACTGCTCGGTGATATACGGTGGCAAAGGCATAAGTCCGACCTCGGAAAGAATATCATAAATATTCGCGTATTTTGTCTTATCGTATTCGAAGCGGATTATACGGTTTCCCTCCTCGACTATATCTATGACCTCACCGACGAGTATTCCGCCGCCAAAGACCGCGCGTGAACCTATACGCGCGCGTTTGCCCGGTTTTACGAGAGTTTCCCAACAATCAAGATCGTGCTGACGCAAAAGGAGAAGTTCTAATACTGCCTCCTCTCTTCCCTCCGCATGACCGTAAAGACGCGCGGGAATGACCTTTGAGTCGTTTATAACAAGTACATCTCCCTCTCGAAGATAGTCAAGTATATCGTAAAAATGCTTATGCTCTATCGTGTTTTTATCTCTATGAAGCACCATAAGACGAGAGTGGTCTCTCTTTTCACTGGGGTGCTGCGCTATAAGTTTCTCCGGCAAGTCATAGTAAAAATCGGAGGTCTTAAGGTCGGTTGGCTTCTTTTCGTTAATAATAGTCATGTGTTTTATGTCCTTTTTGAAAATAATAAAAATAATTGCATCAAAAACAAAAAAAGTTATTGACAGATGCGTTAAGATATGCTATGATATTAGCAAAGATACATATAATTATGGTAGAGGCGCATTGTATCACTGCTGTTCGTCAAGGCCGCCGCGGTCGCTTGAGACGATATTTGTGAGGGTACTTTGCCGAAGGCGCATCGAGGCGGAATCGACGCGTGCTGGTTCGGACGGTTAATAGCCGACGAATTGTCATCATATCAAAATGATGGAGAGCTATCTGTTATTGTAATACATAGGAAATTCTGTTACCTATATTATAGTACAATTACAGCTGGTTTTCAACCGGTTTTTTTGTTTTTATATGGATTTCTTTAAAAATTTCGGGTTTTTACCCAAGATCAGAAAGGAAAATCACTCATGAGCAAGTGGAAGAACACAATTTTTACAGGCGCGGGTACTGCTATCATTACCCCTTTTAAGAACGGAGCTATCGATTACGACAGCTTTGGCAAAATAATTGAAGACCAGATTGCGAAAAGCATTGACGCTATCATTGTCGCAGGCACGACGGGTGAAGCGGCTACGCTTACGCACGAGGAACACTGCGACGTTATCAAGTACGCGGTAGAAAAGATCGCAGGCAGAGTTCCCGTTATCGCGGGTACAGGTTCTAACGATACCGCATACGGAATTGAGCTTTCGAAATACGCGTGCGAGGTTGGGGCTGATGCGCTTCTTCTCGTTACCCCTTACTATAACAAGGCTACACCAAAGGGTCTTATCAAAAACTTCCTTGAGACCGCGGAAGCTACCGATAAGCCTATTATCCTTTACAATGTTCCGAGCCGCACGGGCTGCAACATTCCGCTTTCCGTATACAAAGAGCTTGCTAAACACGAGCGTATAGTTGCGGCAAAGGAAGCTTCGGGCAACATAAGTTATATCGCAGAGGTCATTGCTGAATGCGGAGACTCTCTTGACATTTATTCTGGTAACGACGACCAGATAGTTCCTATCATGTCTCTTGGCGGTAAGGGGGTTATCTCGGTTCTTTCAAACATACTGCCCGAGGAAACTCACACCTTGGCAAAACTTTGTCTTGACGGAAACTTCAGCGGTGCGGCTAAAATGCAGCTTGATTATCTCAAGCTCATAAATGCCCTCTTCTGCGAAGTAAATCCCGTTCCTGTAAAGACTGCTATGGCTGAACTCGGCTGGTGTGACATTGAAATGCGTCTCCCGCTTTGTGAAATGGAAGACGCCAACAAGGCAAAGCTTCTTGCCGCTATGAAGGAAAAGGGACTTCTCTGATAAACGGATATGACGACTAAAAGAAAGGATTCTTTTTATGACTAATATAATTCTCTGCGGTTGCGGCGGACGTATGGGTCAGGCAATAATCCGAGCTTGCGATGAATCTAACGCTTGCCGTATCGTCGCCGGCGTTGATATAAATGCTTCAAGTATCGGAGCTGCTTGCTCTTTCCCCGTGTATCAGGCTATCTCGGAATTCACGGGCAAGGTCGATGCCATAATCGACTTCTCTCACCATACTGCACTTCCCTCACTGCTTGAATACGCAAAGGATACAAAAACTCCTATCGTTGTTGCGACTACGGGACATACGGATGAGGAAAAGGAGCTTATGAACAAGGCTTGTGAAAGCGTTGCCGTATTCTTCTCGGGAAATATGTCTATCGGCATCAATCTTTTAATGGAGCTTTGCCGCCGTGCCTCCGAAACGCTTGGAGAAAGCTTTGATATTGAAATAATCGAAAAGCATCACAATCAAAAGCTTGATGCTCCGAGCGGAACGGCTCTTATGCTTGCCGATGCCGTAAAGGACACTCGCGAAAATACAGAATACGTTTACGACAGACATAGTGTCCGCAAAAAGCGCGAACCCTCCGAAATTGGAATACACTCGGTTCGCGGTGGTACTATCGTCGGTGAGCATGAGGTCATCTTCGCAGGTGCAAACGAGGTAATTTCCCTCTCACATAGTGCAGGCTCACGAGAAATTTTCGCAACCGGCGCGCTCCGTGCCGCAGTCTACGTTGCAACCAAGAGCGCGGGACTTTACAATATGTCGGATCTTATCAATAATAGATAAGAGGACGCGCTTGCGGATTTATTTTTAATAACCGTTTGGAATAATTAAATTTTATAATTTTTCTCTAAAAAAGAAAGCAGGGGCTGTCTCAAGTGCTATAAAAAGCATTGGAAACAGCTCCTTCTTGATTTTTTATATTAGATACTTCTCTTCCAAAAACTCTGTCAGATCGTAAAGGTCATCAAAAGCTGGAACGCCTAATTTTTCAAGCCTCTCTTTTGACTGATGACCCGAGCAAACAAGATAGCAATCAACACCCATTGCGTTTGCCACCGCACAATCATGCTCGGTATCACCTATCATAAAGGCTCTCATATTCTTCTTGGATTTTTTCCACTCGCACGCCATGGACAACTTGGAGACCGCGTATATGTTATCAAGTCCCAATATCTCACTAAAAGAATCCTTTAAGCCAAGCTCTTCTATCTGACTATCAAGCATCTCTCGCTCTGTAGCTGAAAGCAACACCTGCTCCAATCCACAAGAAGCGAATTTAGCCAAGGTCTGCGCAACACCCTCGCAAAGAGAGCAATCCTTTACATATTCAAGATAAAGTGCCACCCATTCATGTGCAATCTTATCGTACGGCTCTTTTGAAAAATCAAAGCCGAGAGTCTCATAATAGCTCTTTACGGGAAATCCAAAAATACTTCTGTATTGCTCTATTCCAGATATTTGGGGCAAGCCCCTTTTCAAAAGGAGCTCGTTTACCGCGCGTATACCCGCATTCATATCGTTAAGTATCGTTCCGTTGAAATCCCATATACAGTGTGTATATCTCATAATTACTCCCACTAAAAGCACAAGGGCGTCAAGATGACGCCCTTGTTTAATTTATACCTCTTTATCAGGCATCCGGATTGTAGATCTTCATATCTACTGCCCAGGTACAATAAATGAATTCAAACGATGCGAGCTTATTGGGGTCTTCCGAACCGTCGCTTGCAAGGTTGGAGTGATTTCTGTCTGTATGGAACTTTACGTCGATATTGGAGGCAGTTTCTGCATATATAGCATCAAGAACGTTGTCAAGCTTATCATAAGGACACTCAACAAGCTCCTTATAGATCTTTTCAGAAAGGATTCGTACGTTCTGTAGGCTTTCCATATTGATATTGATACCTCTGTAATCAATATCAAATGCCATTGACTGAGAAACGATAGCATCCATATTCTGCTTCTTATAATCTTCTACACGGTCAGCCTTTTCCGTCGTGGTAGGATATGCAAGCAACATATTACCGGTCTTGGCAGCAGACATCTTGTAGGTTCTCTCTTCTTCCTTAGGAAGTTTTACAACGGGATAATAATTGCCGTTTAAATCCTTGACATCGCTGTCTACAAGCTCGTAGTCCTCACCCTCTATACCGTAAAGTATAAGGTTGCGGAAGTCCTCGTTAGTATTGAGATAGGTAAGTATCTCCATACTTCTCGATACGCTGGAGGTATAAGCGCTTACTCCGAACATATCGTTAAAGAGGTCGTTAGTCTTAAGCATGGGAACATCAACTACTATAATTTCATACTTGTCCTTGTACTGTTCGGCAAGAGCAAAGTCACCCTTCATGTAACCGACAGCAAAATCCTTGCCGCCCTTAACAGCCTCGTCGTTATAGTATCCTGCATGCTCGTAGTACTTAAGTACTTTGAACTGTTTAATGAAGTTCGAATTTTTATTAAGAATATTGTCGGGATCAATGAAAGTGCCATACTGCTTATATTCCTTGCTTTCATCGATATTTCCGCCTATAACGGAAAAATTATCCGAAAGATGCCCCTCTTCATCTACGCCCCAGAACTGAATTCCGGTAACATCTATCTCTCCCGTAGTGGAATAAAGCGGAACGAACTTGGAGCTATACTCTTCGTTAGTAGCTATCATGTTAAGGAAGTCCTGACAGTCCTCGTCGGTAAGAGAGGTGAAGTACTCTGCCGAATACTCAGTAAGATCGAGAGCTTCCTTGTTAACGAGCATATAAGTATACTCACCGATGGGTCTGTTGGTAGGGATAGCATACGTAGCGTTAGCAACGCCCTTCATATGAGTAAGATATGCGGGAGTTATGTAGGACTTGATAGCCTTTGAGGTACTCGATATAGCCTCGTCAAGAACTGAAAGATAACCGTAATTAACGTAATTCTCGAATCTTGACTGACCGTCAAAGTAGAACATATCTACATGATAATCCTCAATGGTCGGATACTTAAGCTCGAACGCTCCGAGATTTTCGTTCCAAACGGTCTCTGCCTCGGTAGTCTCGCTATCGTCTCTATCAAAGCCAGGACGCTTACCCTTATTCTCTTCCTGCTTAGCTATGTTTGCCTCAAGAACCGTATAATATTGATCTTCCGTAAGGAAAGTCAGCTTTAACTGCGTTTTGAATTTAGCCTTCGTGATCTTATTCACTGCCTGCTCGATCTGTGCAGCCTTTTCCGCGCTTACGGGTGCGTCGGACATAAGATACAACGAAAGGGTCGCTGTACTTGCAGATGCCGCATCCTCAACGGAAGCCTGCATCTCTTCTTCGCTCTTTTTACCACATCCGGCAAAACATACAAGCACCATAAGCATGGCGAGAAGAAGACTTATAATTCTCTTGTTCATTTTGTTCCTCCTTGAAACATCTGTTGTTGATTACTCTGCAACGCACTTTGCTACGCAAAGACACGATATCAATATACTGTATAATTTTACACCTAAAAGGCAAAAATGTCAAGTGATTTTTTTGTGAACGCTTCTTTTTTCCGCCTATAAAATCGTTGAAAAAAAGCTCTTTTTTTGCGATATTTCAAAAAAATGTATCATTTTGCACAGTTTTAAAATGCCGTTTTTTTGTTTTATGCCGTTTTTTTAGTTCAAACCAAACAAAATTTCCAAAGTTTTTTTATAAACAGTAACGATTTTTTAGCTTAATCCAAAAATCCACGTAGATGACGCGCACGGCTTGGATGTCTGAGTTTACGCAACGCTTTTGCCTCTATCTGTCTTATACGCTCACGCGTTATCTCAAATTCCTTACCGACCTCCTCAAGAGTTCTCGTACGTCCGTCGTAAAGTCCGAAGCGAAGCTTTATAACGTGTTCCTCCCGAGGTGTGAGAGTATGGAGTTCTCTCTCAATAACCTCTCTGAGTATTGTGGTAGCCGCCGCATCCGAGGGAGCAGGAGTATCCTCATCGGGAATGAAATCACCAAGATGACTATCCTCCTCTTCACCGATAGGAGTTTCAAGCGATACGGGGTCTTGCGCGATCTTCATTATCTCGCGCACCTTTTCTGCGCTCATACCCATCTTTTCACCGATCTCGTCGGCAGTCGCCTCACGTCCAAGCTCCTGAAGCATCTGACGCGAATATCTTGATACCTTGTGGATAGTCTCTACCATATGAACAGGAATTCTGATAGTTCTTGCCTGATCGGCAATAGCTCTGGTGATCGCCTGTCTTATCCACCAAGTAGCATAGGTAGAAAATTTGTATCCCTTGCTGTAATCGAACTTATCCACCGCCTTCATAAGACCGAGATTTCCCTCTTGGATAAGGTCAAGGAAAAACATTCCCTTACCGACATATCTCTTTGCTATACTTACAACAAGTCGCAGGTTTGCTTCCACAAGCTCGCTCTTTGCCATATCCTTTACAGACTCGTCGGTACAATCGGTCATTATCTCTGCGAGCTCGCGCTCACGTTCAGCCGTCAAAAGCGGAACTCGTCCGATCTCCTTGAGATACATACGGACAGGGTCATCTATAGCAAGGCCCTCCTGCTCAAGAATACGTTCCATATTCTCGCTCGTGCCAAACGCTTCTACTTCGGATTCGATAGCATCAAGTTCAGACGATGATATATCGTCCTGAAGATTTATGCCGTTATCCTCCATCTCGTCGTAGAATTTATCAAGCATATCGCTATCAAAATCCATTTTCTCGACAGCTTCCTCAAGGTCACTTCCCGAAAGCTTTCCCTGCTTTCCTTTTTCTATAAGCTCTTCAAGTGTCGAGGTTTTTTCGTTTTCAGCTTTTATCTGTTCCGTCATTTTTTACTTCCTTCCGAATTTATGTATTTATATATTTTTATTTTCTTTGTTTTTTTTCGCCGCGGCTCTCAATCGCATAAGTTCAGCAAACGGATCGCTATCATCATTATTCGATCTTTTTTCGTTTTTTAAGCCTTTTATGAAATCCGAGAAGACTTCTGTGTCGTTTCTGACAAGATTGCGTCTTGAAAGCTCTATCTTCTCTATTCGTCCCATCTCATCGGGAGTAAAGCTCTGTCCGAGCATAGCCTTTGAAAATCCGCCCTCGCTCTTCTCAAGCTCAAGCATAGCCTCAAAAACTCTCCTTCCGAATTCGGTAACAAAATCGTCAGCGCATAAACCTTCAAAGCCCTCTGATGCTTTTGCTCGAAACTCCTCAAACATCAGCATAAGTCCGAGAATTCCTTCCTCTGTACTATTGGCTCTGATATTTTTTGCGGCATCGACATTCACTCGGTCGCCTATATTTTTCAACGACATCTGCGCCTCCGACGACTGACGGTTTTTAAAATCGCGAAGCTTCTTTTTCCGTATGCGCTCGACATCGGAACGCATAGCCTCTGCCGTAGTTCCAAGCAACTCGCTTGCGCGACGGATATAAATATCGCGCTCTACCGATGAATTTACGTCTGCTATCATAAAGCAAACGTCGTTAGATATCTTTATCTTTTCATCAGCTAACGAAATATCTCTTCCCGTTATAAGCTTTTCAAGCTTGTAATCAAAGCTTCCTTTGGTATCTCCCAGCAATCGTCTAAAGCTATCTGCCCCATACTTTTTGATATATTCGTCAGGGTCTTTAGCACCCGAGACCTTAAGAACTCTCGCCTCTATACCGACCTCCGAAAGAAGTCTTATCGCCTTATCGTCTGCGGCAAGTCCCGCCTTATCGGAGTCATAGCATATAACTACTTGCTTCGTATATTTTGCCATGATACGTGCTTGATCAGGAGTTATTGCCGTGCCGAGCGTAGCGACAGCGTTCTCAAAGCCAGCCGCGTGAAGCGCGATAACGTCCATATACCCTTCGCAAAGTATCAACCTCTCTTCAGCGTGCTTTTTTGCAAAATTCAACGCAAATAAATTCTGTCTCTTTTTAAACGCGGGAGTATCGTTAGTATTCAGATATTTAGGCTCTGAATTATCCATAACGCGACCGCCAAAGCCTATAACGTTCCCCATCGTGTCGATTATCGGGAAGATAACTCTGTTCCTATACATATCAAACAACTTGCCGCTTTTTTTGCTTTTTCCGCACAAAAACGCCGCCACCAGCTCGTCCTCGGTATATCCTAAAGACGTCATATGATTTGTAAGCGCCCAAAAATTATCGGGAGCAAAGCCAAGACCGAAATGATTTATCGTAGCCATGGAAAGCTCACGCTTTTGCGTAAGGTATTCAAGACCTTCACTGCCGTATTTTTGGTCTTTTAAGCAGTCCCGAAAAAATCTTGCCGCCGCAAGATTCATCTCTTGCACGCGTTTGCGCGAAACTCCGTTGTTCTCTTTTATATCGTTTCTCTCCTCGGGAATAGATATCCCCGCGCGTGCCGCAAGAAGCTTAACGGCTTCAATATAATCGAGATTTTCTATCCTCATAGTAAAGGTTATAACGTCGCCACCCGCACCGCAACCGAAGCAATAAAAGCTTCTCGTCGCAGGAAAAACGGTAAACGACGGCGTTTTCTCGCTATGAAAAGGGCAACGTCCGTTACAGTTAGAGCCCGCGCGTTTAAGCGTAACGTAAGAACCGATGACCTGCTCTATGTCACTGCGATAAACTATCTCGTCAATTATCTCTCTCGGTATCACATCTGTATCCCCCTCCACACTTTAGGTATGTTGAGGTCGGAATACACCTCTATTGCGTATCTGTCGGTCATTCCCGCGATAAAGTCACAAACGCATCTTTCTACCGAGTCCACTCCGATTCTGCGCTTATAAGCATTTGGGAGCTTTTCGGAATGTCGAACGAAATATTCGAAAAGCTTTATAAGCATTTCCTGCGCCTTTACCTCCTCAGATTTAGCGACTGGATTGCGATAAACACGCTCGAACAAGAAGTCGCGCAAAGCGTCCATAGCCGCGCCTACCTCTGCTTCCATAGATATAGCAGGTCTGCCCGAGCTTGCTCGGATCATTGAATTCACCATAGTATTTATGCGTTCCGAATGATCGTTCCCAAGTATCTCGCGAAGTCCGCGTGGAATATCGTTTGCTGAAAGGATACCCGCCCTCACGGCATCGTCGATATCGTGATTGATATACGCGATACGGTCTGCATATTTTACTATAACGCCCTCGAGCGTTGAAGCCATATTTTTGCCTGTATGATTTACTATTCCATCGCGTACTTCCCACGTAAGATTCAAGCCCTCACCGTCATTTTCAAGGACCTCCACGACCCGAAGGCTCTGTCTGTAATGCGTAAAGGAGGGGTCAAAGCATTTCTGCATAGCAAATTCTCCCGCGTGACCGAAAGGAGTATGTCCGATATCGTGTCCGAGAGCCGCCGCCTCGGTAAGATCCTCGTTAAGACGAAGCGCACGGGCAATTATACGCGCTATCTGGGTCACCTCAAGAGTATGCGTCATACGCGTACGATAGTGGTCTCCCGTCGGTGCTAAAAACACCTGCGTTTTATTCATAAGGCGTCTGAACGACTGCGAATGGAGTATGCGGTCACGGTCACGCTGAAATTCTGTACGTATAGCGCACGGAACACACGGTTTTTCTCTTCCCTTGCTGTCCGCAGTCATACACGCGTAGACCGACAAGGTATCTCTTTCTCTCTCAAGGAAAAGGTCTCTTACGTTTTTATTTTCCATACTATCGCCTCCATTCTGAAAAGTAAAACATAAGAAGCCTGCGAGGGAATCGCGGCTTCCCATTATTCGTTCCATTTATAATGTACGCAAAAAAATCAAAATATACTTTTTTTGACACGATTTTTTGAAAAAATCCTCAAAAAAAGATTTTCGGCTATCTTTTTCAAGATAGCCGAAGAATTATTACTTTACAAATTCCTTATAAATAGCGTCAAGAGCACCGTTGAAATCCTTTTCCTCGATTCCGACGATTATCGATATCTCACTCGAGCCTTGGTCTATCATACGGATATTGATATCCGCACTTGCGAGAGCGTCAAACACTCTTGCCGCAGTTCCCTTTGCCTTTACCATACCGCGTCCTACGACTGCGATAAGAGCAAGATGATCCTCGATGGATATGCGGTCCGCGCGAACCGAACGGTTCATGGAAGAAAGTACCTTGTCGCGTCTTCCCGAAAGAGCGTCTGTCGAAACGACGATACTCATATTGTCGATACCGCTGGGAAGATGCTCAAACGAAATACCGTTATCCTCAAGCACCTCAAGTACCTTACGTCCGAAGCCTATCTCGGAGTTCATCATATCCTTCTCGATAGTGATTACAGAGAAGCCCTTCTTTCCGGCAATACCCGTGATGACCTTTTCGGTATCGTATTCCTGAGTCTCGGCAACGATCATCGTACCCGCATCCTCGGGCGCGTTGGTGTTCTTGATGTTTATCGGGATCTTCGCGTAACGCACAGGGAAAATAGCATCCTCGTGAAGAACGGTAGCACCCATGTAAGAAAGCTCGCGAAGCTCGTGATAAGTTATAGTGCTGATAGGACAGGGATTATCGATAACACGAGGGTCTGTCATAAGGAAGCCCGAAACATCTGTCCAGTTCTCATAAAGATCTGCCTCGACCGCGCGCGCAACTATCGAACCCGTTATATCAGAACCACCTCGCGAAAACGTTTTGATAGTTCCGTTAGGCATTACACCGTAAAATCCGGGGATAACTGCGTTCTTGTGCTGCATAAGCTCCTCGCGCATAGCTTCGTTTGTCTTTTCCTCGTCAAACGTACCGTTGTCGCGGAAGTAAATTACGTTTTCAGCATCAACGAAATCATATTTCAAATACTTTGAAAGGATAAGTCCGTTGAGGTATTCTCCGCGGCTTGCGGCATAATCACGACCCGATGCGTGACACATAGCGTTCTTGACGTACTCAAGCTCACCGCTTATATCAAAATCAAGTCCGAGATCCGCGATGATACCGTTGTAACGGTCGCATATCTTTCCGAAATATTCGTCGATGTTTTCTCCGTTCTTTATCATATCGTAGCAGGTATAGAGCATATCTGTGACCTTTGTATCCTCTTTGTTGCGCTTACCGGGCGCGGAGGGTACGACGTAACGTCTTGCGGGGTCTGCCTTAACTATACTTGCGACCTGTCTGAAATGTTCTGCGTCGGCAAGGGAGCTTCCGCCGAATTTTACTACTTTAACCTTCATAATAAAAGTTCTGCCTTTCTTTGAATTGACAAATTTCTCAACTATAATATTATATATAAAATTTAGCCGTTTGTCAACTACATTTTTCGATTTTTATGTTTTATGTTTTTTAATGTTGGGTTACAAATTTTATATTTTCTATTGACAAATCAATAAAAGCGGTTTATAATAATAACAGAGGAACACCGATGACGGTCGCTTCCCTAAAAATTAACGAAAAGATAACCGCTAACTTTGGTAGAGCAGGCGGTTATCTTTTTTTGTTACTAAAACAGGTTATAATGGCAAATACAAGAAGTGCAACTTGAATTAAGTCGTTCCATGTAATAAATTCCATTGTACCACCTCCCTCTGTCGAGGAAGGCAAAAAAAGACTTACACTTCCTCGTTGATGAGGAAGCAACCGCCACCATACATGGTGTCCCTGAGGGCTTTCGCCGTTCTTATTATATCATACGTTTTTACGTTTGTCAATCAAAAATACTTTCTAGGAAAGTTTTTGAGGGGTCAAGGGGGACTTTTTTCAAAAAGTCCCCCTTGCGCACCCCCGCATCCCACGTGTCTTATTCCATATAACGCTTTGCTTGAGTTGAGAAAAGCTCATAATACTTACCGCGCTTTTCCATAAGCTCCTTATGAGTTCCCTCTTCAACGAGCTTACCGTACTCAAGAACGACTATCTTCGAAGCTATCGTCGCGCTCGAGAGTCTGTGCGAGACGAAAATCGTCGTTTTGCCCTCGCGGAGCTTATCGAACTGATTGAATATTTCCTGCTCTGCAAGCGGGTCGAGAGATGCAGTAGGCTCGTCGAGTATCAGAATATCCGATTGGCTGTAAAACGCGCGCGCGACCGCGAGCTTTTGCCACTGACCGATAGAAAGCTCTATACCGTTAGGCTCAAAGATACGCATAAGCGGAGTATCGTAGCCTTGCGGAAGCTTTTCGATAAAGTCCGCGGAGTTTGACTGCTTCGCTGCATCCTTGAGAGCATTTGCGTCGTGATCTCTCGCAATATCTCCAAAGGCAATATTTTCCGAAACATTGACCGCATATTTCCCGAAGTCTTGGAATATTATGCCGAAAAGCTTATAAAGCTCCTTGACGTCATATTCGCGAATATCTCTTCCGTCGAGCAGTATCTGCCCTTCAATCGGATCGTAAAGTCTTGTCAAAAGCTTTAAAAACGTGGTCTTTCCCGCGCCGTTAAGTCCGACGAGAACCATAGTCTCACCCGCGCGAAGCTTGAGATCAATATGATCAAGCACTCTTCTGTCCGTACCGGGATATGCAAAGCTGACGTCAATAAATTCTATTGTGTGGGGCTGACCGAAATTGACCTTTGCGGGCGTCTTTACGCTCGGTACAACAGTCGGTCTTTCACGCAGGAACGCGATCAGGTTATCGATAAAGAGCGTTCCCTCATAAACCGTTGCGGAGACTCCGATAAGTGATGAAACGGTAGAAGCGATAGACGTGAGCGCCCCCGTATAAAGCGAGTAGTCACCTATCATTATCTCTCCGCGAAAGACTTTAAACGCTATGAGAGCAAAGAAAACACAGTTGACCGTCGAAGAAAGCAAGGTAATAAATACGTGCCACACGCTTTCCTTTACTACAAGACGTCGAACACCGTCATAGTATCGGTCAAATACGTTGTCGTACCTTTGTACGAACGTATCTCCAAGACCGAACATTCGGATCTCCTTGACCATATCCTTGTTGACCATGATGTCCGAATAATAATTCATCTGTCTTCTGTCCTTGGAGCGTCTGCGCATATACATAAAATTCTTGCGTCGATATGAAAAGCTTACGATCGCCGTAGGCAAGGACAGTGCTATCATCACGGGAGCTGTCCACCACATATCAGGCGCGGTCACAAGAATTATGATATAGCTCACAAGACTTATCGCGTTACTTACCGCATCAAAGGTAGCGGAGAGAACATGTATCGGTCGCATTCCCGCTTCTCGATTCGCGTTTTCAAGCTTTTCGTAAAATTCGGGGTCGTCAAACGAAGCAAGGTCTATCTCTCTTGCCTTTTTCATTATCTGCGTTTTTACGTGGCAGACGACCTTCTCACCCGCTATTCTCGTAACTGCCGCATTAAGACGGTGCACCAGCTGATTGAGTATACGGTAAATAAAGAAGAAGATTATAAGAAACAGAACCGATGAACCCCAAAAGACCGCCGGACTCTGACCCGAAATAACGTCTTGAAGTCCGTTTAGTATATCCTTTGATATGATCGAACCTACCACGGGCATAATACCTGTAAATATGGAGATCAAAAGCAAAAGAATAAGTATCCAATGTCCCGTATCCCATACGAGCTTAAAGGTATAGAACAGACGTCCGAAAAATCCACCTATAAGCTCTTTTACAAAGCGCGGAATATCCTTGATATTCTTAGGCGGCTTTGCGCGGCTTGCCGCGTTTGGATCGTTTAAAGGTCTTGGTCCCATAGATCAACCCATGTTCTCGGGCAGCTTTCGTCCGCCCAATATATGAAAATGCAAATGCTTTACGCTCTGGCAGCCGTCTTCTCCGCAGTTAGAGATAACACGGTATCCGTTCGTAAGTCCTTCGGCTGCCGCAATTTTCGGTATAGCCTCGAAAATAGCAGAAATGTACGCGCTGTTTTCAGCGTTCACCTCATCCATTGAAGCGATATGCGTCTTCGGAACGACAAGTACGTGCGTGGGCGCTTGAGGGTTGATATCGCGGAAAGCGCAGCAACGCTCGTCCTCATATACCTTTGCCGAAGGAATATTTCCCTTTATTATTTCACAGAACAAGCAATCCATATTGATTTTGCCTCCTTAATATGTTATAATATTATATAGTTAGTTTAATGATATCACAAAAATCGAAAAAAGTCAAGGAGAGACTATGAATTTAACGCTTCCCGAAAAAGATCTCTGGACTCATTTAAAAAGCACCGATAAAAAAATAATAATGTACGGCATGGGGAACGGGGCGGACAAGATACTTGCGGTATGCGAGCGCTTCGGCATCGATGTCTGCGATTTTTTTGCTTCGGACGGATTTGTTCGCGGTCACAGCTTTCATTCAAAGACTGTGCTTTCTTATTCGGCAATCAAGGAAAAGTACGGCGCGGAAAATATTATCGTGCTTTTGTCCTTTGCCTCCGCGCTCCCCGACGTAATGGAAAATATCCGCTGTATCGCCTCCGAATGTGAGCTTTACGCGCCCGACGTTCCCGTGTGCGACGGAGATATCTTCGACCGCGCGTTTTTTGACGCAAACGAGCAAAAGATAAATGCCGTATATGAGCTTCTTTGCGATGATGAATCGCGAAAAATATACGAAAACGTAATTCTGTATAAGCTGACGGGAGATATAAGATATCTCGACAAAGCCGTTTCAGACAAGGATTCGGTTTGCCGCGAGCTTTTATGCGCGAGTGACTTCAAATGCACCGCCGATCTCGGCGCGTATAACGGAGACACGATACGCGAGCTTATTCCATATTCTCCATTACTCAAAAAGGTGTTTGCCTTTGAGCCCGACCGCAGAAGCTTTCGAAAGCTTTGCGAATACTGTGCCGCACTTGAGGGCGGCGCTCCCGAAACAATCACGGTAAACGCTGCCGCGTGGAGCGAAGAAACGAGCCTAAATTTCGGCGACGAGGGCAATCGAAATTCGGGAATATGCGCTGTCGGTAAGGGAACAAAGCGCGTAGAAGTAAATGCAAACTCGCTTGACAATATTCTTTGCGGTGAACGCGTCGATTATATAAAATATGACGTTGAGGGCGCGGAACGCGAAGCGATAATCGGTTCTGAAAAAGCGATCCTTGCGAACCGTCCAAAGCTTCTCGTCTCCGCATACCACAGAAGCGAGGATATCTTCGCTCTTCCCTTGCAAATACACGCGCTCCGCCCCGATTACAAGCTCTATCTGCGCCGTTATCCCTATATTCCCGCTTGGGATCTCAATTTGATCTGCGTGTGAGGGGATGCGGGGGATGCGACTTACTTTTCTTTTTCGCAAAAAAGAAAAGTAAGCAAAAGAAAAAGCAATACATGGGATATTTATAATAACCGTTTGGAAACTTAAAATTGTTTGTTTTTTGGACAGTCGAGGACGCCTGTCCCTACAAGGTTTGAGAAAATCGTTTGCATATA
>JAZNEM010000071.1:0-8873 GCA_045588595.1 Eubacteriales bacterium | reverse complement strand
AAATCAAAATTTGAAATCAAAGAATATCATTTAATATCCCATTCAAAAAGCACTTGCAGTCATCACAAGTGCTTTTTACGTTCAAAATTTTCGTCTTATTCTCGACACATCGATAACGCCCTCCGGCATATTATCTATCATCGGAAGTATCTTGCCCGTACCGAGCGCAACGCACTCGATAGGATTCTTTGCCACTCTCGTTTTTATACCCGTTACGTCGGCTATCAATCTATCAAAGCCGTAAAGCAGGCTTCCGCCGCCCGTCATAACGATTCCGCCTTTCAGAATATCTCCCACGAGCTCGGGGGGCGTACGCTCAACAACAGAGCATATTGCGTCGAGTATAGCGGAGATAGGCTCCATCATAGCTTCAAGCATTTCCTTTGACGAAAGAGTTATCATTTTCGGGAGTCCTTGTATAAGGCATCTTCCCTTTACCTCCATCGTTCTTGCCTCTCCGTGCTCATATACCGCACCGATACGCATTTTTATCTGCTCTGCCATGCGCTCACCTATCGCGATATTATATTTTCTGCGAACGTAACGCATGATAGCCTCGTCAAATTTGTCTCCCGCAACGCGAATCGATTCCGAAACGACAACCCCGCCCAAAGAAACGACTGCCACGTCGGTCGTACCGCCGCCGACGTCAACTATCATTCGTCCGATAGGGCTGTAAATATCCATGCCCGCGCCAAGTGCCGCGGCAATAGGCTCTTCGATAAGGTAGGTCTTTCTCGCGCCAGCCTGCGTACCCGCATCAATAACAGCGCGCTCCTCCACGTCGGTAATACCCGTAGGGATACATATGACCACACGCGGTGGAAAAACAGTATTCTCACACGCGCGGCGTATAAAATACTGTATCATTTTTTGAGTGATATCGTAACGGTTTATAACGCCGTCCTTAAGAGGACGAATAACGTCGATATTACTCGGATTGCGCCCAAGCATAGCCTGTGCTTCTTTGCCGATCTTAACGATACGGTCCGTATTGGTATCTACGGCGACGACCGACGGCTCATTGAGCACGATCTCCTTTCCCTCGACGTATACCAATACCGTTGCCGTTCCAAGATCTATTCCTATATCCTTTGAAAACAACTGTTTGGTCTTTTTCTTAAACATCCTGCCTCCGACTTTGGCGTATTTTTGCCTCTCCTTATATTATACAATGATTTTTCTAAAAATGCAATAGTTTTTTGTCGTATTTATTTTTCGGTTTGACAAAAAAAATCAATAAAATTTCAAATTTTGTTTTATCGGGGACGCGGGGGGACGAGTTCGAGAACTCTCAAAGAATTTCTTGAAAAGGATTTATTGTGTACCATTATGGCTGTGCAAAAACTTGTTTTAGAAAGTTTTTTGAGGGAGTTTGAGGGAACTTTTTTTCAAAAAAGTTTCCTCATCGCGTCCCCCGCGTCCCTCCGACAAACCACAATTTGTTTAATACAGCAAAGCTTTATTTTCAATTTTGTGCTATACACAGACTAATGATAACTCTCGCTCCCGCTTTTCTCAGAAGCTCTGCGCATGCGGTCATGCTTGCGCCCGTTGTCAAAACGTCATCGTAAAGAAAAACGCACTTTTCCTCTACACTCTCGCCCTTACACATAACAAACTGCCCGCGAACGCTTTTAAATCGCCCTTGCTTCGTCAATCGTTTCTGCTCTCTCGAAAAAACAGCGGCTCTTTTGATAGCTTTAACGTACGGCACTCCCGACTCTTCCGAGATAGCCCTCGCTACCCGCTCGGAATGGTCTATCCCGTATCTGCGGCGCGCCTTTATCGAACGCGGAACGCTCGTTATAACGACTTCATTTTCAACATCACTGACCTCAAGAGCCCCAAGTTCTTTTTGCATTACTCTCGAAAGCTCAACAGCCAAAAATTCCTCCGCTCGTTTATGAGGACGGTGTTTTAGGCGGTATACTATCCGAAGCTGTGGCGGTGTTCCTCTCTTTTTATGGTAAAATATCAGCTTTCTTAAGCAAAGAGAGCCTGTTTTGGCAAGCTCCTTTGGCTGACACGTACATTCTATTGCCGATTGCAAGCACGACTTGCAGCTCTCGGTCTTTGCAACACTCCACGCAAGAGCGCAGGAATCACAAAATATCTCGTCTCGTTCATCATATTCAAGTATTTTTCCGCAGCCAACACATTTTCGCATCGCGAAAAAGCGGTCTTTGAATTCACCGAAGGTCATTGTCTCTCCTTATGCTCTGAAAGCCAATGGCAAAGCCCTGTATATCTCATGGTCTGACGGTTATTTTCTACCATTTGCGCAATAACGTCCTCGCGACCTACAAGTATTACCATGCTCTGCGCTCGCGTTACCGCTGTGTAAAGAAGATTTCTGGTAAGAAGTATCTGAGCCGCACTGCACATGGGAACGATAACGATAGGATATTCACTGCCCTGACTCTTATGCACCGTAACGGCATACGCGTGTTCAAGGTCCTCAAGCATTGAAAAGTCGTATATCACGCGTCTGTCATCGAAAAGCACCGTCATTTCGCTTTCTGGCTTGTTTATCTCCTCAATAATGCCGATATCGCCGTTGAATATGCCGTTTCCCGTCTTATCGTCGTAAGAGCGTGTCCAAACGATATCATAATTATTGCGCGTTTGCATAACTCGGTCACCCTCACGAAATATACGCTCTCTGAAAGTATGCTCTCTTCTTTCTGACGAACGGGGGTTCAGCATTTCCTGCAGTATCACGTTCAGATTTTCAGTTCCCGCCTCTCCCTTTCGTGAGGGAGCTATTACCTGCGTGCCGTTCCGCGCCATATCGCCATAAGTCTTTGGCAAACGGTTCTTGCAAAGGTCGGCTACCGTTACTGCTATATCTCGGTCCGTACTTCTGCGCAGAAAGAAAAAGTCGTTGTCCTTTATATCAAGGCGCGGCATTTTTCCCTCGTTTATCGCGTGAGCATTTGTTACGATAAGGCTTGCCTGCGCCTGACGGAATATCTCGTTCAAGCGAACAGTCGCAAATCTGTCGCTGTCAATTATATCGCCAAGCACATTGCCCGCGCCAACCGACGCAAGCTGGTCAGAGTCGCCTATGATCATAAGTCTTGCTCCGGGTTTTATGGCTTTCAAAAGCGCGCACATGAGCGCGTTGTCTATCATCGATGCCTCATCAACGATAATGACCTGTTCGTCAAGCAGATTGTGTTCGTCTCGGCAAAACGCGGCATGACCATTTACGTCATAAGACATTTCAAGCAGGCGATGGACGGTCTTTGCCTCCATCGAGGTCGCCTCTGAAAGTCTCTTCGCGGCTCTTCCCGTGGGTGCTGCAAGGGCAATATCAAAGCCCATACTGTCAAAAATATGTATAAGAGCGCGTACAACGGTAGTTTTTCCCGTTCCCGGACCGCCAGTCAATACCATAACACCGTAACGCAAAGCGTCGGATATCGCCTTTTTCTGCAAATACGCGTAACGGATGCCGCTTTTAGACTCTTCATTTTCAATGAATCTATCTATATCCTCAAGATCGAGCGAGGCACACATACGGTCTATTCTCACGAGCTTATCGGCTATATATTTTTCCGCGTCATAGGTGTCCGCGTCGTATATCATCTGTCTGTCGTTTTGCACGACGTAGCAAAGCCTTGCCTCACGTATAAGCTCGGTTATAGCATCGTCGGCTTGCGTATCACTCACACCAAGAAGCATAGCCGCGCTATCACGGAGCTTTTCTCTTGGCAGACACGTATGACCGTTTTGCATCGCGTTCTGTGTCAAAACGTAAAGAAGTCCGCTCATTATGCGGTCAAAATTATCTCTTACAATACCAATGTCATTAGCAAGCGCGTCAACTTTTTCAAAGCCTATTCCGTCTATCTCGTTGCAAAGTCTGTACGGATTCTTCTTTGCGATATCTACCGCCGCGCTTCCCCATTTCTTATATATCTTTACAGTTGTAGCAACTCCGAACCACTCGCGGAAGAACATCATAGCCGTGCGTATGCCAGCCTGTTCTTTAAAACTCTCGGATGCCGACATGGCGAGCTTCATGGATATTCCCTTTATTTCGGCAAGCCATTCGGGGTGATTTTCAATTACGTCGAACGTGTCCTCGCCAAATTCGTCTACTATCCTTTGTGCCGTTTTCGGACCTATGCCCTTTATCGCGCGAGAGGCAAGATAGCGGAGGATAGAAGCCGTGTCCGCGGGCATCATTCGCTCATATTGCTCGACTGAAAACTGCTTGCCGTACTTTTGATTATGTGTCCACTTGCCGTAAACACGCATCTTGTCGCCAACGCAAAGCATTGGCATTATGCCGACGATGGTTATTATCTCGTCGTCATCGATAGCCATGTCGCATATCGTGTAGCCGTTGTCCTCGTTTGTGTAAACGATATGCTCGATGCTGCCCTCGAGCTTCTGTAGCCCTGACCGCTCGTCAGCTCTTTCAATGCTTTCGAAATCACTCATACGATATCCTCCTTTTTATAGTTGTATTTGGTTAGGTTGTAATATTTAAATAAATTGCGGTTTGTCGGGGACGCGGGGGACGCGATGAGGAAACTTTTTTGAAAAAAAGTTCCCTCAAACTCCCTCAAAAAACTTCCTAAAACAAGGTTTTGCATAGCCATAATGGCTACATAATAATTTTTTGTATTGCTTTTTCTTTGATTACTTTCTTTTTCGCGAAAAAGAAAGTAATCGCGTCCTCCCCGATAAATCAAAATTTGAAGCAACACAAACGGCTACACAACAAATAAATTTCAAGAAGTTTTTGAGGGGTCAAGGGGGACTTTGTGAGTAAATCTTAAAAGATTGACTCTTCAAAAAGTCCCCCTTGCGCGCTTTTTTAAAAATTAAGTACTTTTTTAAGCTCCTCCGCCATATCGGTCTTTTCCCAAGGAAGATCGATATCCTCTCTTCCCATATGACCGTATGCCGCAGTCTGACAGTATATCGGACGGCGAAGGTCGAAACGCTTGATAATAGCTGCGGGACGAAGGTCAAACAGCTTGTCCACAGCCTCGGATATCTTGCTTTCGTCGACCTTGCCCGTACCAAAGGTATCTATCATTACGGAAACAGGCTTCGCAACGCCGATAGCGTACGCCACCTGAACCTCGCACTTGTCGGCAAGCCCTGCCGCTACGATATTCTTCGCTATATAACGAGCAGCGTAAGATGCCGAGCGGTCAACTTTAGTCGGGTCTTTACCCGAGAAGGCTCCGCCTCCGTGACGTGCGTATCCGCCGTATGTATCAACGATTATCTTACGTCCCGTAAGACCCGTGTCACCTGCAGGACCGCCAACAACGAAGCGTCCCGTGGGGTTTACGTATATCTTGGTTTCCTTATCCATAAGCTCCGCGGGAACGATAGGAGTAATTACCTCGCGGATAATATCCTCGCGTATTTGCGAAAGCTCGACCTCAGCGCCATGCTGAGAGGAAATAACGACAGTATCAACGCGGACAGGCTTGTCGTCGTGATATTCAACGGTCACCTGCGTTTTTCCGTCGGGACGGAGATACGAAAGAGTTCCGTTCTTTCTCACCTCTGTAAGTCTTATAGCAAGCCTATGCGCAAGGGATATCGGCAAAGGCATAAGCTCCTTTGTCTCGTTACAAGCGTAACCGAACATAAGTCCTTGGTCTCCCGCACCCGTATCGAGTCCGTCGTCCATACTTCCCTCTTTTGCCTCAAGAGACTTGTCAACACCGAGAGCTATATCGGGAGACTGCTCGTGAATAGAGCTGATGACCGCACAGCTATCGCAGTCAAAGCCGAACTTCGCGCGGGTGTATCCGATCTCGCGGACAGTCTCGCGAACGATCGTCTGGAAGTCAACGTAAGCCTTTGTCGTGATCTCGCCCATTACGGTAACGAGTCCCGTGGTACAGAAAGTCTCACACGCGACGCGCGACATAGGGTCTTGACGAAGAAGCTCGTCAAGTATCGCGTCGGAAATTTTGTCGCATATTTTATCGGGATGTCCTTCTGTTACCGATTCTGATGTAAAAAGCATTTTTTTCATTTTTATTTTCCTCTCTTTTGTTTACTTACTTTGAAAATGTTCCGCCGCCCCATTCAACAACGGTAAAGCCATTTCGCTCAAATCCGTCAAAGCTTTGAGGCTCGATCTCAACGTATTCGTCACTTGCATAATACGCCATATACACGCGGAGTATGCTGTCGGGAGCAGGAGTTATATCAAGCTCCGCGGAATTTTTATAGTTATCTCCCTGAAACGATATCACATTATAATTATTCGCTTCCAGCAAAGGCAGCCAATATATTATAAACTCGTTTGCTTCGCGTTCATTAAGTCCGATATCAGCAAGTGTTTTTTCGAGGAACTCTGCCGTATCTTCGCCTTTGACGCAAAAGCCCTTGCTATAATCAACGCTCATATCCGAAACGCCTTCCCAATACAAGCAATAATATTCTCTTCCGTTTGGAAATATCAATGTACCGTCAGGTTTTGCCACGAAATTCTGCCAACCGTCAGCTTCATATTCAGGATAAGTGCAAGTTACTTCTCCGTCAAGCGTCAGTTTTACGGAGCAGACCGTATCAGCTTCAGGATACAAATATATAACGGGTTTTGCAAATGTAATATTTTCAAAATCACTTGCCTCGTATTGCTCAAAAGTACTTCCCGTACATTCGTCGGTAGGAGCTTTCGTTGTTGTAACAGATGTAGTTTCATTATTATCCTCGTCACAAGAAATTAGTGAAATGACTATAAATACACAAACCAAGCAAAGTATAAAACGCTTGAACATTTTTTTATAATTTCTCCTTTTCTAAAAAAATCTCCGAGGCTTTCCCCCGGAGATAAATGTGTCTCATCTTCCGGAATTAGCACCTTACGCACATACGCAGGTTGCCGTGGTTTCATAGGGCCTGTCCCTCCGCCACTCTTGATAAGATAATTATATTTCGTTATCTTTTATAGTATATCATATGATATGCTTTTTTTCAACCTATTTTGAAAAAAAAACAAGATTTTTTTCGATGTTAATTAAATGCTATGCTGCCTCCGAGCACGAAAAAGATTATACAAAGCGACACGATGGCGATGCTTCCGCCAACTATCCATACTATGATAGAGCGAAGCTTGGCTTTCTTTTGTGCCGACTCGTCAAGCTCGACATATACGCTTTGCTTTCCAAAGCCCGTTTTCTTCAAAACGTTCGTCAAAGGCTTATAAAGACAGAGCGTCAGCGCGGCGTTAAGCAGTGCCTTGATAGCATTGAACGGCAAAAGAAGCTTGGGTATATACTCGACCACCGCTGCCCTTGATATCCCCATATAAAAAGGAGTAATGAAGAGGTTTGCTATCATCATAATTGCTGTCATTGAAAGAACTGCCGCGCAGAGTGCCGCAATAGCACCCGAAAGTGTTTTCTTAAAGCGATAAACAACACTTGCCACTCCTACAAATGTCACGCTGCTGATCATATTCATTATAAGACCGTAAGGGCCTGTTGAGCTTGTAGGATATTCCAAGATCGGCACTATGAGTGCGACCAGCACACCCGATACAGGACCGAAATACATTCCGCAAACCGTAGTTATAACGTCCTTAAAGTCAAGATTCAAGAACGCCACGGGAATATGAACGAAATGTACCGCATACGCTACCGCCGCAAATACGGCAAGAGCTGTGATTTTTTTTATTTGCTGTGAGTTTTTTGCCTTGTTATTCATAAAAAATTCTCCCTTTATCTAATAAAAGATCTTTGGGAGAAGATACGTATGTATGAGCGTAAAATTCCTATGTTCACGCATATTATATCTTCTCTCATCCGGACTTTACCGTCGGTGCAGGAGTCTCACCTGCTCGGCTCTTTATAGAGTTCGCGGACTTTACCGCCGGTATGGAATCTCACCAATTCCTGAAGAACGTGGGGCTTTACCCCACACCCCACCAAAAACTTCCTAAAAATATTTTACATAACCCTTTTTTGAAAGTTTTTGAAGATTCTTAAGAAACTTTTTTAGGGAAAGTTTCTTAAGGCGCGTCCTTATGCAAATTCGCGAGGTCAAAATGACCTCGGGAATAAAAGCGTGTCATGTAATCTTATGCAAGAATGTTGGAAACGACGCCCGAACCAACGGTTCTACCACCCTCACGGATAGCGAAGCGGAGTCCCTCTTCGCAAGCGATAGGAGTGATGAGCTCAACGGTCATATCAACGTTGTCGCCGGGGCGGCACATATCAACGCCTGCGGGAAGCTCGATAACACCGGTAACGTCGGTAGTTCTGAAGTAGAACTGAGGTCTGTAACCAGCGAAGAAGGGCTTCTTACGTCCGCCTTCCTTCTCGGTAAGAACGTATACGTGTCCTACAAACTTGGTGTGAGGATGAACGGAACCGGGCTTAGCGAGAACCTGTCCACGCTCGATCTCATCTTTAGCAACACCACGGAGAAGAGCACCGATGTTGTCACCAGCCTCTGCCTGAGGAAGAAGCTTGTGGAACATCTCAACTCCGGTAACGGTGGTGTTCTTCTTCTCGTCGGAAAGACCAACGATCTCAACAACGTCACCAACCTTAACAGTACCACGCTCTACACGACCGGTAGCAACGGTACCACGTCCGGAAATGGAGAATACGTCCTCGACAGGCATAAGGAAGTCGAGGTCAGCCTGACGGTCAGGAGTAGGAATGAACTCGTCAACAGCTGCCATAAGCTCAAGAATAGCTGCGTACTCAGGAGCAGATACGTCTGTGTTTGTGCTCTCAAGAGCATCACGAGCGGAACCACGAACGATAGGAGTATCGTCGCCGGGGAAATCATAGGAAGAGAGAAGATCTCTGATCTCCATCTCAACGAGGTCAAGAAGCCCCTCGTCATCAACGAGGTCAGTCTTGTTCATG
>JAZNEM010000070.1:0-5055 GCA_045588595.1 Eubacteriales bacterium | reverse complement strand
CTGACGAGTGTCATATCACCATAGGTCTGCGTAGTCTTGTACTGCGAAACGTCCTGATCCTTTACAACAGAGGTAAAAAGATAAACGTAAACGCCCGCAGCGGTATCCTGCTTAACACCGCCTACCTCGGTCAGAAAGCCCGAAGCATCGCAAGCATATGTAAGCCCCTTTGTCGTTTTGAGGTGATCGAGAACAGAGAAAAGTCCGTTGTCGATCTCAACGAGATCAAGATCTATCTCATATTCGGTTTTGTTTGTGTCGCCAAGGACTATTTTGCAATATCCCTTGACGTTTTTTTGAGAGCTTGCTTCTGTGTTGGTCGTTGTGCCTGTGTCTGCGTCATTGTTATCGGCTTTTTTACAGCCGACAAAGAGCAGAGAAACGAGGCATATAGCCATTAAAAGAGTTAATACACGTAAAAATTTTGTTTTTTTCATTTTGGTTTTTTCCTTTCATTTACCCAAAGTATTTTTTACCCAATATCGATCGGCAGGCCTTCCGACTTAAAAGGCGGCACACCTTTATTACGGCAGTGGCTGCTGCGGCGGATTTTCACCGTACTTTCCCTACTTGAAGCGACCCGTGTGCAGTCGCTTATCGATCAATATACCATATAATTATAACATCAAAAACATTACGTGTCAAGATATGGGACTAAAAAGTATACGTAGACTAATTCACAAAATTATGATATAATTATTAAAAACCCCCAACCTTTTTATTTTGATCTGTGTCTAAAAGACAAGCGCTTAAAAAACGAAAATTTTCGATCTTACAAAGGAGAATGCATATTGTACTATTATAATGAAACAGACGAGACATTGGTAATGCTTACACTTGCGGGCGAGCAAACGGCATATGAGGTCTTGGTAACACGCTATCAAAGAGCGGTAATAGCTTCCGCGATATCTGTTACCAAAAATCATTTTATGGCAGAAGACGCGGCGCAGGACGCTTTTGTAACGGCTTGGATGAAGCTGAACACTCTTCAAGAGCCGAAAAAGTACGGCGCTTGGGTCTGCCGTATTGCCAAGAACTGTGCTTTGAATATGATAAGCCGTTACCGCAGTTTTCTTCCGCTCGATGTAGTGGATAATCTTAATATTTCCGACAGCAGAGCAGAAGACCCCGCTGAGCTTTATGCATTGTCCGAGGAAAGAAACGAGGTCAACAAAAGTGTTGAGATGCTGCCCGAAAAGGTGCGTCAGATAATTCATCTGCACTATTTTGAGGGACTTTCCATAGCGGATATCGCGGACAGAATGCGCATTTCCGAGGGAACGGTCAAGTGGCAGCTTCACGATGGAAGAAAACGGATCAGAAAGGAGCTTTGCGCTATGAATGAAAAGTATAGTGATACGCTTGTGCAGCGTGTTATGAAAAAGGTTGAGGAGCTTAAATTATGGCAGGTCAAAAACGATAAGAGCGGATTTGAAAAGGAATATAAAGAAGTTCTTCGTGAGGTCGAGGAGCTTCCCGAATGTAAGGAAAAGCAACACGCGCTTGCCGATGTCTTGATGCGCGGCTGGTGGTGGCTTCCGGGTAAAAAGAACGACGCGCTTTTCGCCCGTATTGCAGAGGCGGCACTTGATGGCAAAAACGAGGAGGTAATGACCTTTATCGTCACGCGTGAGGATTCGCAGCTCTCGGGAAGTGCAAAGATAGAATTTATCCGCGACAAGCAGATCCCGCGCCTTGAAAAAGCGGGCTTTGTAAAGGCTCTCGGGCGCGAATGGTTCTGGCTCGGCTATGCGCTTTTCAAAAAGGGCAGAAATGAGGAGTCGTCCGCTGCATACGATAAGGCAGAAGAGATCCTTGGAAGCGAGGACGCCTATCGCGCGCTTGTTCCTCTTGCGAGGAAAATGGAGGAAGAATTAGCAACACGGTATAAAGAAGTAGTAAAAGAACGCTATCTGATTGGCGGTACTGCGGAAGAATACCGTCTTATAGACGGTAAGCCGCGATTTTGGGCACAGGAAAGCTTTGGAGAAGGCTATCTTTGCTCAATAGACGGACAGAACGCACGTATCTTACGCAACGCGTCAAGCTGTGACGGGTATTTCTTTGCGGATATTTCTCTCGGAGAAAGCTTTGTGGGTTCTGACGGAACAAGGCTTTCGTTTATCTCCGATAATGAGTCGGTAGATACTCCCGCGGGCAGATTTGAAAGCTGTCAGCTTTGGGAGGTCAGACGATGGACGGATACGCAAAAAATAATATGTAAAACCTACTACAAGGACGGTATCGGAATCGTTCGTCAGGATCGTATTACCGACGGAACGACTGACACACATACTCTCAGTACATACGAAATAAAAGGCGGAAGCGGACTTCTTCCATATGCTTCTGGGAATACTTGGGAATACGTCTCCGATCATTCGACTAACGTACTTTTATCCGAATTGAAAATCAAGGTCTCCTTTGCCGATGACGAACGTACTCTTGTTTCCTATTGGGTAAATACCGAAAGGATAGGCTATGATAAAAATTCTTGGCTCGATACGGTACAAGAGATCGCCAACGAGTATTATCATACAAAGAAGGGCGGCGGACAGTATATTTGTGACGTTTATCCCGCCATTGAGCGTGCTGAACTTCTTGCCGCGACTCCTATGGAAAAGGCGTACACCAAGGCGGCGGCATCGGTCGCGCGCCGTATACTTGCGACAGATACCAAGTTCAATCCCGAGTATACAGCTACTGGACATTGGAATTTCTTTGGCAGAGAATATATTCGAAAGAAAAACGATTCCTTGTATCTCACCGATTACAATCCGCGTTGGTCGTTTGAGTGGAAGAACACGGGAAGTATGGGGACTGCTGAAACTCCGATACTTTATAACGACGTATTGGGTATCTTGCAGGACGCAACGAACTGCATCTGGTCGGACGAGTGGCGTGTGGGAGCGTCGCCTATCATTGAATACACGAAATGGGACAGAACCGTCAAAACGCAGATAACCTGTGAGGATGGCGGAACGGTCAGAACAAAGGCGGGAGAGTTTGAAAACTGCTTCAAGCTCTGCCTCGATATCGGCGGAATGGATGGCGGCCTGTCGTACCGCGGCGGCAAAAAGGTCTATTATTTTGCCGAGGGGATCGGAATCGTGCGCGTTGAAAACGAATATTGCGGCGGCGCGAGAACGGCAGTTTACGAGCTGACCTCTTACGAGGGAACCGACGAGGGATTTATGCCTCTCGCTGACGGTTTTATGCGCCGATACGACGCGATCGGTCTTACCGACGGCTTTGTGGGCGCGGTGGATTATACCTACGTTGCAGACGAGGACGGCGATATCGTCGTATTTTCCGACCGTACGGGTATCCGAGAAGTTCCGCCACCGATTACACATTACAGAGCAATACAAAGTGAGACGATGGAAGCGGATATGTGGAACGCGGGTGAATGGGAGCAAACGCATATTCTTCACGCGGCAAATAACGTAAACCTTATGCTTCACTTTATCGCAAGACCGAGCTGGAACAGAAATAACGCCAAGCGGTCTATTGCACTCTGGAGCTTCAATAAGAATCTTATAAAGCTCTTCGGTAACGGGGAAGTGCCGCCCGCATGGTACGGACTTTACTCATGGGGCTCTTTGGTACTTTCTGCTGCACTCTTCGGAAATGGGGAAAAAGAGGCGGGATACGCAAGTCTCTTGGAAGCAATCGAGTGTGCTGAAAAATGGAATGGCTTCGAAGAGGGCGAGGCACTCGATACAGGCGACGGATTTTTGTTCGGCGGAGTTAAATACATCAAGGACAAGGAGCAGTTCCTGTATCCAGACGGCAAACGCGAACCTGCAAACTATGAATACAGAATCGATCCGTACAATGCATTGGTATACGATTGCATGACCGCGCCTCACGGCTGGGAGTGGTTCAATTCTGTAAGAAACGAGGATCGCTTTAAAGAATACGTTGAACGGGCAAAAAAGATAGCCGATAAAGAATAATAAAAAATACCGCCAAGAGCGACCGTTTGGTCGCTCTTGGCGGTGTGTCTTTTTATTTGATATCAAATTCAGGCGGTGTGTCAAGCTCGTGAGGTACGTACTTGCCGTCCTTTTTGCGTTGCTTGACACATTCTGTGAGGAGATATTCTATCTGTCCGTTTATCGAACGGAAATCGTCCTCCGCCCACGACGCTATCGCCTCATATAGCTTTGCGGATAAACGGAGCGGAACTTGCTTTTTTTCCATAGCGTCACCGCGTATTAATAAAGGCTGCCCGAATTAACTATCGGTTGCGCGTCCTTGTTTCCGCAGAGAACTACCAAGAGGTTGGATACCATAGCCGCCTTGCGCTCCTCGTCAAGCTCTATGGTGTTGTTTTCCGCCAGTCTCTCGAGAGCCATTTCGACCATGCCGACAGCTCCGTCAACTATCATCTTTCTCGCGTCAATGATTGCCGACGCTTGCTGACGCTGGAGCATTACCGCCGCTATCTCGGTAGCGTATGCAAGATAGGTGATACGAGCTTCGATTATCTCAATCCCCGCCTCGTCAACACGCTCCTGTATCTCGTTCTTTATACGCGAAGCAACGATCTCGCTTGAGCCGCGGAGACTTCCGTCATCTGCAACGCCATCGCCCGTGGTGTCAATATTTGGTGCTGTGTCGTAAGGATAGAGACGTACGATATTGCGGAGAGCCGTGTCGCACTGAAGCGAGAGATATTCCTTGTAGTTGTCTACGTTGAATACTGCCTTTGCGGTGTCAACTATGCGCCATGTGACCGCAATTCCTATCTCAACGGGGTTGCCAAGGCAGTCGTTTATCTTCTGCTTGTTGTTGTTGAGTGTCATTATCTTCAATGAGAGCTTGTTGTTTACTGTTTGGACGGCAGCAGCGTTTTTGCCTACAACTACGGTCTCGACAGTATTTACGTCACCGCTCTGATTGAGCTTCGTTTTTGCCGCGGGATTTACTGAAGCGCAGAAGGGATTGACCGCGTAAAAGCCTTCACCCTTGATAGTTCCAACGTATTTTCCGAAAAGCGTGAGAACGAGAGCCTCTTGCGGCTTGAGTACTTTTAGACCAATATAGGGTATC
>JAZNEM010000069.1:0-2896 GCA_045588595.1 Eubacteriales bacterium | reverse complement strand
CCGATAAATCAAAATTTGAAGCGGATAAATTGCGGTTTATCGGGGAGTTTAACAAACATGGTATAGCGCAACAAGTCGGGTTTTGCGTAGCAAATTCGCGGGACGCAACCGCGAACCGACTTGTTGACCGAGTTGTGAAACAACTCGCAAAATCAAAATTTGAATTATTAAATTTACTCTATTTTTCCTTGAAGTGAGGTATCCGTTTCCTCTGCGCTGCTTGTGTTTGAATAATCGCGGAGAATGCGATTCCAAGTTTTTAGGTCTACTTTGCCTGTTATGGGCAGGCGAGAGAGCCTTTGAAAGTTTCTTACGTTTTCAGCGGTCGATTCGTCGTAAATGCCCGTGGCCTCGTAAAATTCAAGCGTATCAAAAACCGATGTGAGCTCTGCTAAAATAAGCTGAAGAACTGAAACGGTCAGAGATTCCTCGCCAATATCGATAACGTGGTCTCGCGGAGTTTTAGGGAAAACGTCAAGGGTCTCTGTGCGGTCTGTTTTTTCCATAGCCACAAGATAGGCGGCAAAAAGAGTATCAAACGTAACCTTATCCGCGCGCCCCGTGGGGGTGAGCGCATAGAGACGCTGAAACGCCTTTAACGACTCCTCTGTTGCCGTATCAAATATTCCGTCAATGGGAGGACGGGGGATGCTTGCGTTTTCATATGACAGGCGTCGCAGATATCGTTGTATATTCCTCGTTGCTGTGTCTTTTGTCAAAGATTCCATATTTATATCGCGCCTCCTTACATTCCTACTTCGTAGCCTGGGTATTGCCCCTCATTTAATCGTGAGCCGAGATAGAGGTCTCTGTAAAGTGTTGTTATCTCATTCCACGTATTTGCCGCAACAGTGCCGTTTTGTGTTATGCCTTGCAGCTCTTGAAAAGCAAGTACGGCATTTTGCGTTTGTGTTCCAAAATAGCCCGTTACCTGTGTCGTCGGTATCTGCGGATAAAACTCGGCTATAAAGTTGAGATATTCCTGCAAGAGCCGTACCGTGTCGGACTCCGAGCCAAGCCGCAGAGGAACACCGGGATATGGAAGCACTACGCCCTCGGTATATTTAAAGGGAATAGTCTCAAGAAAGCCGAGATATGTCCTGTAAAGAACGTCCCAGGTCGCAATATCTACCTCTCCCGTTACGGGGAGGTCAAATGTCTCTTGAAAGGCTCTTACCGCCGCTTCTGTGGCAGGACCGTAAAAGCCGTCGAGAGCGATCTGAGGAATACTGTCATAGAAGAGTGACAGATAGGCAAGAAGATACTGAATGTTTCGCACCTCGTCTCCGCTCTCCCCAGGACGTGCCGATTCATCGTATTGGTCTGTGACCTCTTCAAGCGTTACTCCCTCGGAATTGAGCTCGTTGAGCCTCTTTACTGCGTTGTAGAGAAACTGTATCCTGTACCAAGTATTTCTGCCAACGATACCGTCAGGAGTTAGAGAAAAGACCTCTTGGAAACGTCTGACGGCGGCTTCTGTGTCAAATGAAAAGACTCCGTCGGGAATGGCTATTTTGGGAATGGACGGATAATTGTCGGAGATGCGATTGAGACGTATCTGTATCTGGCGCACGTCGTCACCGGCACTTCCAAGGCGAAGCGGACGATCAGGAACGCTTGCCGTTACGTTCTCAACGGGAACGTTCGTTCTTATGTTTATGTCATCGCCATAATAATATTGCAGTATCTCGTAAGGCGTGTATCCTTGCTCCGCAAGGGATACAGTCCCCCATTGCGAAAGTCCGCTGCAAGTGACCTCCACTCCGTCACAGTAGGCGGTGAAAAGAGGCTCGACAGAGCCTTGTCTTACAACGTAGCTGTTAAATATCTCACCGACTATCTCGCTGATGTTTTCAAAAAAATCCCGTCCGTTTACAAAGGATTGGTCGAAAGCGGTGGAATTCGTTATGTCAAAATCATAGCCTCTCGTTCTGTAATATTCAGTGTAGATGCGATTGAGAACAAATGATATCTGCGCGTAGATATTTGCCCGTATCGCATTTTCGGGCCAAGTGGGATATATCTCACTTGAGGCAACATTTGTGATGTAATCGATAAAAGGTACTGTTACGTTAGGTGCTTGAGAATTCGGCGTGCCGAGATGAACGGTCACGTATTCGGGAATTATCGGAAGACGCGCATCCATAAATTACCTCCTCAAAGCTTCACCCTCGATAAGAGGGGTCATTATCGCGGGCTGAATGGAGATGATCGAAGAAAAAACGGGAACGTTTGAAAGGTGAAGCGGAGTGTAGCCGTCGGCAAAAACGTCTACGTTGTAAGTGGCATAAGGTTTTGGTTTGTTAGGTGTTTCCGAATTGATCTTGGGTGGTGCAGGGAGCGAGATGCGTTCGGTCTGACCGTCGGAATTGGTCGAGAGCGAATATAAGACGTTTTCGTTTGCGCTCTCGCTTCCTCGAACAGTTACAGACACATTTTCAAGAGGTATAGCGCCAAGGGCTGTCGTTACTCTCACGATAAGATATCCGATCTCGGATAAAGCGTTAATGCCGTTCATTGAAATACTCCTTTCGGGCGGAAATAAATTTCCGTGCTCTATGTCAATATATGCGGCAATGGGGCTTTGTGATAAAGACTGAAATAAATTGCGGTTAGTCGGTGAGAGTTAATCACGATTAACTCTCACCTCCGTCAACAAATCTTTTGCGGTTGCGTCCCGCAAATTTACGAGTAACAAGTAACTACGAGTAACAAGTAACTACGAGTAACAAGTAACTCGGTCAAAACCGATTTCTTGCATCTGCGCTGCCATTATGGCTATGCAAAACCTATTTTTTAGGAAGTTTTTGAGGGGTCAAGGGGAACTTTTTACAAAAAGTTCCCCTTGCGCGTCCCCGACAAATCAAAATTTGAAATTCTCAACATATTTGTTACA
>JAZNEM010000068.1:0-8858 GCA_045588595.1 Eubacteriales bacterium | reverse complement strand
TATCGGTATATCCGCACTGAATAGCAAGCATTGCCGCCGTGACCTCCGCGGCGTGATGTCCTGTTCCTCTCTCGGTATGCACGGGATTCCACTCGGTAAGATGCGTTTCAAGTCCCTCGTATCCATAATTTACAAGCTGTTCGTGAAGCCACTTGTCATAAGCTATGATCTTTTTCGTTTTGGAATAAGTGTGATAAGAAAAGAAATCTATGGGGGAGCTGTGCTTCTTTATATAATCGAAAAAGCCGTAGAAGAAGCGCATAAGCTTTTCCTCGTGCTCGCTCGGCGGGATAGTTCCGACAAGATTCGTCTCTGGATCTATCTTTATCTTGGGTGCTATCGCGTAAAATCCGCATGAAGCATAGCCGCCGACCTTTATCTTGTCGCCAAAGCAAGCTTTAAGATGCTTTGCTGCTACGTCGTAAAGTTCAAAATATTCTTCGAACGTACCGCACCACATCATCTCTTCCTGAACCTCGGGCTCATTCCATATCTCCCAATAGGTGATATTATAGTTAAATCCGTCTGCCCAGCCCTCTGTATAGTGACGAATGATATGCTCACAGATGCGCGCCCACTTTTGATAATCCTTTGGAGGATAGGTATAGTAGGGCTTGATATACGCTTGATTTTCTATAGTGATACCAAGTCTGTAATAAGGCTCTACGCCCGCGTCGATAATAGACTTTAGCAAATGATCGGTAAACGTAAAATCGTAATTTGCGGGATCGTCAACGTCAGCGTCAAAGTTTCTGAAAATATTGGGGATATCAACGAATCGGTTGCTTCCAAAAGCTCCGTTTACGTCGTGCAAACGGGAATAGGGGATTCCCGCTTCGGTCATATAGTGGAAGAACTCATTCATATTCTTTCCGCCAATGGGTGGCTGACCGCCCGCATGCATAGGCTTTATTTTGCCTATCTTTTTGCTTGTATCGATCTTGATAGTCGTCATTTTCTTTAATTCCTTATAATTAATTTTAACACACGAACTCTTTAAAATAATTCCATTACAATTTTAGCACAAACACAAGTGGAAGTCAATAGTTCTATCACATTATTTAAACAAATGTTTATCTGAATATCTTCCTTATCGGATATGTGGCGTTTATCACCTGCCAAAGAGGTGCGAACCATCTCGTACCGTTCCATACGCCGATACCGTCAAGTCCGTATTCTTCAACAAGACTTATAAGCGACGCTATACTGTCAGCGTCCTCAAACCAGACCTCATGCTCCTCCGCACCGCCATTCACGCGGTCATAATAATTGAAATAGGGGGCTGCGGCAGTCTTGTCAAATTCGATAGCCGCGCGCTTTTCTCTTGCAAGTTCTACCGCTTGAGTGTTCCCTATCGAATACGCTCGGCTTTCACCTTGAACGAATGGTAACTTCCAATTATATCCGTAGTTTGGTACTCCTAAAACGAGCTTTTCATTGGGTATTCTCGAAACGGCATATTGTACGACCTCTTCAACCTTGTTAAACGGAGATACCGCCATCGGCTCACTGTATGTATATCCCCATTCGTAAGTCATAAGAAAAGCCCTGTCCGCCGCCTCGCCAAGTGCCGCGTAATCGTGCCCCTCGTAAAGAAGTCCCTCTTGGGCGTCCGAGGTCTTTGGAGCGAGAGAAACGAAGACAGAGAATCCGAGAGGCTCAAGCCTTGCCTTCAAAGCGCGTATAAATTGCGCGTACGCGTCGGCATATTCGTCTGGGATATACTCAAAATCAATATCCACGCCTACATAACGCTTTCTCGAAAGAGTTGCCGCTATCTCTTCTATAAGCGTGTTTCGCACGTCAACGTCTCCAAGCACTCGCTCCGCGACCGCGCTTGAAAATTTTCCGTTCTCGCCAAGAGTTGACACGAGCATTACGGGAGCTACTCCATATTCTCTCGCAAGCTCTATGATCTCATCATCGTCCAAGCCGATAAGCTCGCCGTCGTCCTCTATTCCGTAAGTAAATACCGTCATGTAAGTAAGGTACGGAAGTGTTTTTCTCAAAATATCGCGATCGATGTTCGGATAAACGTAAACGTTCGTCGATATCTCTCTTGAATACGCGGTATCCTCGGGAACGACCGTTAGGACCTGCCCGACCTCAAGCGTGTTGTTACCTCCTAAAAAGGTGTTGTTGCGAAGAAGCGAATTTACACTCACTTGGAACTGCTGCGCTATCGAATAGAGATTGTCTCCGCGGCGCACGGTATAAGTCTGACGAGGCTCGAATATCAGTATTTTTTGACCGACCACAAGCGCGCGTGGGTCGGTTATTTCGTTATCGCGTGCAAGTATCTGCGCGCTCGTCCCGAAACGGCGGGCAATAGTGTATAAGCTGTCTCCCCTGTTTACTCTGTAAATTATCATAGCTTCCCCTCCTTTATTCTTTATACAGTATATGCGTCTTTAGGAATATGTTTCCGTTATAAAGGATATACTAAAAGCATAAAAAAGCGTGTCACAGATGTGGTTGAATAATTCAAATTTTGATTTATCGGGGACGCGGGGGACGCGATGAGGGAAACTTTTTGAAAAAAGTTTCCCTCAAACTCCCCTCAAAAACTTTCCTGAGAAGGATTTATTGTGTATCCGTTCTGGCTATATAATAACTTTTTGTTTCGTTTTCTTTTGCTTACTTTTCTTTTTTAAAAGAAAAGTAAGTCGCGTCCCCCGCGTCCTTCGCGTCCCCGACAAACCGCAATTTGACAAAATTCAATCATTCTGTAAGCAAAACAAAAAAAGAAAAGGAAGTACCCAAAATGAACAAACCTCAAATACTGAAATGCTGTGCCCGTGAGATACTCGACTCACGCGGAAATCCAACGGTCGAGGCAAGCGTTTTCCTCATTGACGGAACGGTCGGAATGGCAAGTGTTCCGTCGGGCGCGTCAACGGGCATCTATGAAGCACACGAAAAGCGAGACAAGGACGAAAACCGATATTTCGGAAAAGGCGTTTCCGATGCCGTCGCCTCAGTTTGCAGGACTATCTCGCCTGCCATCGCGGGTATAAACGCCTGTGAGCAAGCGGAGCTTGATCATCTGCTCATGCGCCTTGACGGTACGGAAAACAAGTCCTCTCTTGGCGCGAACGCCATACTTGCCGTATCATTGGCAAACGCCCGCGCCGCCGCGAATTTTTATCACATTCCGCTTTACAGATACCTCGGCGGCGTTGACGCGTACCGTCTCCCCGTTCCCATGATGAACATTCTAAACGGCGGAGCTCACGCGTCAAACAACGTTGAGATACAGGAATTTATGATAGTTCCCATCGGATTTAAAAAATTCTCCGAGGCTTTGCGCGCTGGAAGCGAGATATATCACACTCTCGGGAAGCTTCTGAAGAAAAAGGGCTTTGCCACGACCGTCGGTGACGAGGGCGGCTTTGCTCCAAACCTTGAAAATGACGAACAGGCTATCGACCTTATCTGTGAAGCGATAGCTGACGCGGGCTACGGTATGGACGAAGTTATGATCGCACTTGATGCCGCGGCATCGGAGTGGTATGAAAGCGACGGAAAATACCGTATGCCAAAAAGAAAAACCGAATATTCACGCGACGAAATGATAGAATATTGGGTAAAGCTTTGCGATAAATATCCGCAGATAATGTCTATTGAGGACGGACTTGATCAGCGCGACAACGATGGTTGGCGAACCTTGACAGAAAGACTCGGACACCGAGTAATGCTCGTCGGAGACGATTATTTCGTCACCAACACCGAACGCTTGCGTACGGGTATCTCTATCGGCTCGGCAAATTCTATTCTCATAAAACCCAATCAGATAGGTACGCTCACCGAAACGCTCGACGTTATAAGGCTCGCAAAGGAAGCGGGAAATAGATTTATATTCTCGCACCGCTCGGGCGAGACCGAGGACACGACTATCGCGGACATCGCGGTCGCCCTGAACGCGCCCTTTATCAAAACAGGCGCGCCTTGCCGAAGCGAGCGCGTGGCGAAATATAACAGACTTCTCCGTATCGAAGCCGCGCTCAACAGCGGCGGAAAATACGGCTTTGCAGGCTTTGCCTATATGCCCAAAGCCTATCCCGAAAAAACTTTTAAGGCTTGATAGTAACACAAAAAAGCACGAACAAATCTGCTTCTCGTAAGAATGATAAGACCTCGACAGTTTATTCTGTCGAGGTCTTATCTGCTTTTCTATGTATGAACAAAGGTAACACACTCCACCATTCTACCCACAAAAAAAGGATCAGACTATAAATATACGTTTCTCCTTCTGTGCACAATGGAAGAAGATAAAACATAGTCAAAACAAAAGAATTATAAAATGTAAACAGATATTTTCTTTTCTCTGCAAACAAAAGTTTCTTGCTGTATATAAAGCAATAGCATGGGATAATGACAACTAACAAAAGTATTATGACTCCCAGCGCAATAACTGCACCGCCCATACCTGCATCTTCAAGAATTATTGTGAACAGTACAAAGAAACACAAAACACAGATAAACGCAAATATAACGGGACAAATAAACTTTTTTGCCTTATTCATAACTTCTCCTTTTATCGCAAGTTTCGCATTTGTATTATAAATGCGTAAGGTTTATTACATCTTTTCGCAAAGTTATTTTCCATATTCATCACCCAATTCATTATAGCACAAAATCGTCAGAGACACAAGGTCTCTGACGAAATTGGTATAATATTTAAGAGAAATTACTCTGCGATTGCTTCTTCCGCAGCGGGTTCTTCCTTGACGACGCTTACATTGCTGTAGCACTTCATACCTGTTCCCGCGGGGATAAGCTTACCGATAATAACGTTCTCCTTAAGTCCGCGCAAATGGTCGACCTTTCCGCGAATAGCCGCCTCGGTAAGAACCTTGGTGGTCTCCTGGAAGGACGCCGCAGACATGAAGGATTCGGTCTGCAAGGACGCCTTGGTGATTCCGAGAAGAACGGGCTTTCCTTCTGCCATTCTTACGTTCTCGCCTGCATCCTGTCTTGCCTTGATCTTGTTGTTCTCTTCCTCAAAGTCGAGCATGTCAACAAGCGAGTCCACAAGCAAACCGGTATCTCCGTTGTCGGAAATACGGATCTTTCTCGTCATCTGACGGGCAATGATCTCGATATGCTTATCGTTAACGTTACAAGACTGCGAACGGTAGACCTTCTGAATTTCCTTGATGATATATTCATATACCTTATCAAGATATTCACGGCTGTTGGGATCGTTCGGATCGTCGAATATCTTCATGATATCCGAAGGAGCTTTATTACCGTCGGTCATTGCGTCTCCCTTATGGATCTCCTGACCTACCGATACCATTACACGCTTACCGAAAGGTACGCTGTGGCGGATCATCTCGCCCTGCTCGTTCATGACATCTATAACGTAAGTGTTGGGGATATCTCCCTGCTCGATGTTCTGAACGCTTCCGTCGGTCTCCGCAAGAACGGAGGTCTTCTTAGGTGTTCTCGCCTCGAAGAGCTCTTCAACTCTGGGAAGACCCTGAGTAATATCCGAACCTGCGACACCACCCGAGTGGAAGGTACGCATCGTAAGCTGAGTACCGGGTTCACCGATAGACTGAGCCGCGATTATACCAACCGCTTCACCTATCTTAACAGGCTTGCCTGAAGCAAGGTCTGCTCCGTAACAGTGAGCGCAGATACCATGCTTAGCATGACACTGGATAACCGTACGGATATATACCTTTTCGATGCCCGCGGCAACGATAGCGTTTGCCTGCTCCTCGGAGATCATCTCATCGTCAGCAACGATGACCTCTCCCGTCTTGGGATCGAGAATATCTCCGATAGTGTATCTTCCGACGATTCTGTCCTGAAGAGGCTCAAGAACGTCGTTGTTCTTTTCGTCGATGATCTGCTCTACCCATGCGCCCTTTGTGGTATCACATCTCTCTTCACGGACGATGACTTCCTGCGATACGTCAACAAGACGTCTTGTGAGGTATCCCGAGTCTGCCGTACGAAGTGCGGTATCCGAAAGGGACTTACGTGAACCCTTTGCACCCATGAAGTACTCAAGGATATTAAGACCTTCGCGGAAGTTAGATTTAATAGGAAGCTCGATGGTCTTACCGTTGGTAGCGAACATAAGTCCACGCATACCTGCAAGCTGTCTCATCTGCGCGATAGATCCACGCGCTCCCGAGTCGGACATGATCTTGATCGGGTTGAATTCGTCAAATCCGCGCATGAGGGCATCGGTAACCTCGTTTGTGGTCTTTTCCCAAACCTTGATAACGTTGTTGTAACGCTCCTCGTCGGTGAGAAGACCGAAGTTATAGTTCATATTGATCTCGTCGACCTTCTGCTGTGCCGCATCGATATATCCCTTCTTTTCAGCGGGGATAGTCATATCGTATACAGAGATAGAGAAGGAAGCCTTAGTTGAATACTTATAACCCATTTCCTTGATATTATCAAGCATTTCCGCACAGACAGCCGAGCCGTGCTTCTTGATACAACGGTCGATCATCTGACCAAGCTCTTTCTTCTTAACGACCTTCTGGATCTCAAGCTCGAACATATCTTCCTCTGTCTTACGCTCGATAAATCCGAGGTCTTGAGGAATGGGAGCATTGAAGATAAGACGTCCGAGAGTAGCATCGATAAGACGAGTCTTCTTCTCACCGTTTATCTCCTTGGTTACGCGTATCTTAATAGGCGCGTGAAGTCCAAGCGCTCCGTTCGTATAAGCCATCATAGCCTCATTGAAATCACGGAATGCTCTTCCCTCTCCTGCCTCGCCTGCCTTATCCATGGTCAAATAGTAAGAACCGAGGATCATATCCTGTGAAGGAACTGCAACAGCTCTACCGTCCATAGGCTTTAACAGGTTGTTAGCGGAAAGCATAAGGAATCTTGCCTCTGCCTGCGCTTCAGCGGAAAGAGGAAGGTGAACAGGCATCTGGTCTCCGTCGAAGTCCGCGTTAAACGCGGTACATACGAGCGGGTGGAGCTTTATTGCTCTTCCCTCTACGAGCACAGGCTCGAATGCCTGAATTGAAAGTCTGTGAAGCGTAGGAGCACGGTTAAGAAGTACGGGGTGTTCCTTGATAACGTTTTCGAGAGCATCCCATACGCAAGGATTCTCGTGCGCCTTTTCTATCTTCTTGAGTGCGTCCTTTACACCGGGAACTTTCTGCATCTCCTCAAGTCTCTTTACTACGAAAGGCTTGAAGAGCTCAAGTGCCATCTCCTTGGGAAGTCCGCACTGATATATCTTAAGAGAAGGACCAACGACGATAACCGAACGTCCCGAATAGTCAACACGCTTACCAAGCAAGTTCTGACGGAAGCGTCCCTGCTTACCTCTGAGAAGCTCGGAGAGCGACTTGAGCGGACGGTTTGAAGGACCTGTTACGGGCTTACCTCTGCGTCCGTTATCGAGCAGTGAGTCAACAGCTTCCTGAAGCATACGCTTTTCGTTACGTACGACTATCTCGGGAGCGTGTATCTCTATAAGCTTTTTCAAACGGTTATTACGGCTGATAACTCTGCGGTAAAGCTCGTTGAGGTCAGACGTTGCGAAACGTCCGCCGTCAAGCTGTACCATAGGACGAAGGTCGGCGGGAAGCACAGGAACAACGTCAAGTATCATCCACTCAAGCTTGTTACCTGATTTACGGAATGCCTCAACTACCTCAAGACGCTTGATAAGGCGTATCTTCTTTTGTCCGGAAGCCGAAACCATTTCACTCTTAAGCTCTTCCGCAAGCTCGTCAACGTTTATCTCGGCGAGAAGCTGCTTTATAGCCTCCGCGCCCATTCCTACGGTGAAATCGTCTCCGTACATCTCTCGCTTGCTTGCAAGTTCCTTGGGGCTGAGGACCGTTCCTTTTATAAGGTCGGTCTTTTTGGGGTCAAGCACGATATACTCTGCGAAATAAAGTACGTTTTCAAGCTGCTTGGGCGACATATTGAGAACGAGTGCCATTCTCGAAGGTATCGCCTTGAAGTACCAGATGTGAGACACGGGAGCTGCAAGCTCAATGTGACCCATACGCTCACGGCGAACCTTTTTGGTCGTTACGTCAACGCCGCACTTCTCGCATTTGTGTATCTCTTTGTTATGCGAATTTTTATATTTTCCGCACGCGCACGCGCCGTCCTTCGTCGGACCGAAGATACGCTCGCAGTGCAAGCCGCCAAGTTCGGGCTTCAGAGTTCTGTAGTTAATGGTCTCTGCCTTGGTTACCTCACCGTAAGACCATTCTCTGATCATTTCCGGAGATGCCAGACCTATTCTTATCGAATCAAATTCATTATTTTGCACAGCAGTTCTCCTTCGTCAATTACATATTATCGTCGGCATCATCACCGAACATATTAAAATCGTCCTCTTGCTCATCCATACCCGCAATAAGATCGTCGGCATCCTCGATGATATAAGAATCGTCCATATCATCGGTTTCAACAGCGTTATCGGTAGCGTCGTCGATGAGAGCCTCCTCTGCTCTGTTGGAGTAAGGTACTATATCATCGTCGTCGTTACAAATGCTAGAAAGCTGTATCTCATCACCGTTCTTATCAAGCGTACGGATATCAAGTCCGAGAGACTGAAGCTCCTTAACAAGCACCTTGAAGGACTCGGGAACACCCGGTGAAGGAATGTTCTGACCCTTGATGATAGCCTCGTAAGCACGGCGGCGTCCGTTGATATCGTCGGACTTGACCGTAAGGATCTCCTGAAGGGTATAAGCCGCGCCGTATGCCTCAAGTGCCCAAACCTCCATTTCTCCGAAACGCTGTCCGCCGAACTGGGCTTTACCTCCGAGAGGTTGCTGCGTTACTATGGAGTACGGACCGTTGGAACGTGCGTGGATCTTATCGTCTACCAAGTGGTGAAGCTTGAG
>JAZNEM010000067.1:0-6561 GCA_045588595.1 Eubacteriales bacterium | reverse complement strand
GGACTACTTGCTATAATAGTTATGATGGACGCTTCGGGTGTTCGCTATGAGACGGGCGAGCAGGCGAAGATAATAAATAAGATAACAAAGGAATTATTCTCGGGAAGGCCCGAGGATATAAATACGGGTCTTAAGGAGCTTGTAGGGCACACGCCTTTCCAGGTCTTAGTCGGAGCGCTATGGGGCGTTGTGGTCGGAATACTTCTTTCCTTCGTTATGATCTGACAATGAGTGAAATGATAAGAGTAGACGTCTATCTTGCCGCCGCGGGATATACCGCGAGCAGAAAGAAGGCGCAGGATCTGATAAGTGCGGGGGCGGTTTTCATAGACGGCACGGAGGTAAAAAAATCATCTGTGCTGATAGATCACACCCAGCCGCACGACGTGAAAATTGAGCAGGTGTTCAAGTACGTAAGCCGCGGCGGAATGAAGCTTGAGGCAGCGCTTGATGCATTTAAAATATCTGTAAACAGAAAAAAAGCGGTTGACGTTGGTGCGTCAACGGGCGGATTTACCGATTGCCTTTTGCAGAGAGGCGCGTCAAGAGTTATTGCCGTTGACGCAGGTATCGGTCAGATGCACGAGTCTCTGCGTAACGATAATAGAGTAAAGACCGTAGAGCGTTTTAACGCGCGTGAACTTGATATAAAGATAACCGAAGGACTTTGCGATATAGCCGTTGCCGACGTGTCGTTTATTTCGCAGACTTACATAATACCGCAGATAGCTTTAGTGCTTGATAGTGACGGTGTGTTTGTAAGCCTTATCAAGCCTCAATTCGAGGCAGGGCGTAGTGCTCTTGGAAAAAACGGAGTCGTTACGAACTCTGCGTATAGATTTCTTGCCGCAAAAAGAGTTATAGAATGTGCATTTGAGAACGGTTTTGACTGTACGGGATTTATACGCTCACCGATAGAGGGCGGAGACGGAAACAAAGAGTACCTTGCTTGCTTTGTAAAGCGCGTTTGCGTAAAACCTACAGTTGACGACAAGCAGATAAAATATATTACAGCATTATAAAACCAAAATGAAAGGCTTATCCCATGAAAAAAATTGCAATAATCACAAACTACAATATTCAAGAAAAGCTTATAGGCGCTTGTTCTGTGGCTGATAGAATAAAGGACCGTGTAGACGAGATAATGATACCGCAGAACTATAAGGACAGAATACTGCGCTCTCATAAGCACATGACGAAGTTTGCGTATCTTCCCTACGAGCTCATCTATTCTGAAGCCGAGCTTATAATCGTTCTCGGCGGCGACGGATTTATGCTTGAAGCGGCAAGAAGAGCCGCTCCCGCAGGTGTTTCGATACTCGGCATAAATATGGGAAGAGTAGGATATATGACCGAACTTGAGATAGACGAGATAGAGCTTATCGACCGCGTTTTTGACGGTGGCTTCCGTATCGATGAGCGCGCGATGCTGAAGGTCGAGATAATATCCGAGAAGGGACAGATAAAGTCGAGCGCATACGCATTAAACGACGCTGTTATAGCAAACGGCGCGGCGGCGCGTATAGTTGACCTTGAGCTTTCTGACAAAGGAGAACTCGTAAATACTTACAGAGCCGACGGACTCGTTATAGCTACTCCCACGGGCTCTACCGCGTATTCACTTTCGGCTGGAGGTCCTATCATAGATCCGAAGCTCTCTTGCTTTTGCGTAACACCAATATGTCCGCACTCAATGTGCGCGCGTCCGCTCGTTTTCCCCGATACCGCAACGCTTGAGGTAAAAAACATCTGCGTTCGCGAAAAGCTTCTACACCTTACCGTTGACGGAAGAGCCACGTTTGACCTTTTTCTTGGGGACACGGTCGTGGTAACGAAGTCGGAAATGACGGCAAAGCTGCTTCGTGTAAAGGGAGAGGATTTTTACTCAAAGATAAGAGAAAGAAAGTTTGTTTGACGAAAAATTTATACATATGGAGATAGAATATGAAATCGGAAAGACAGGCAAGGATACTTGAGCTGATCACACAGTTTGAAATAGAAACTCAGGACGATATGATGAATCGTTTGCGCGAGGAGGGCTTTGCGGTAACACAGGCGACCGTTTCGCGCGACCTTCGTGAGCTTCAGCTCACTAAATCGCTGACAGCCCGCGGAACGTATCGTTATAGCGTTAATTCTGTGAAGAACCACATGAGAAATAACGCAAAGTTAAGCTCTGCAATGGCGGATTCTATAACCCATGTCGATTATTCGATGAACAACGTCGTTATAAAGACTTATCCGGGTATGGCTCAAGCAGTTGCTTCGGGAATAGACGCTATGAATATGCAGGATATACTCGGTTCTGTTGCGGGTGACGATACTATAATCATAATCACGAAAAATGAGGAAAGCTCTTCGCTGATACGCGCGCGTATCCTTGAGATAATTAAGACGTTTTGATTTATTAAGAATTTTTAAGCTTTTGGGACGGTGAAGGTACTATGATAGAATCCTTGCATATTGAAAATATTGCCGTAGTGCGCTCGCTTGATATAGACCTATGTGGCGGCTTTACCGTGCTTACGGGAGAGACGGGTGCTGGAAAATCGATAATTATCGACAGTTTAGGACTTCTCTTAGGAAGCCGCGCGGATAAGGAGCTTATAAGAACGGGTGAGAACCGCGCTCTCGTTTCAGCGGTGTTTTCGGGGCTTTCGAAAAATATTATAAACAACTTTGAGGAGCTTGGATTCGATATATCCGACGGCTCGGTCATGCTTTCGCGTATTATTACGGCAAATTCGTCCTCGGCAAAGATAAACGGCAGAGGAGTAACTCTTGCGGTCTTACGCACGGCGGCGCAAAAGCTTTTCAATATCCACGGTCAGAACGATAACCAACAGCTTCTCGATCCTTGCAATCACGTAAACGTTATTGATGTGTACGCACAAAATGAGGAGCTTTTAGCGCAATATAGCGAAATATATAGAAAGATACTTGAAAAAAGGGCGCAGATACAAACGCTCGAAAAGGATTCGCGAGAGCAATACCGCATGCGCGAGACCTTGAAATATCAGATATCCGACATTGATGCGGGAAAGCTGAAAGTCGGAGAAGAAGAGGCACTTGAAGAGCTTGTTTTGAAGCTTCGAAGTGCCGAAAAGATCAGCAAAAGCGCGGCTCTTGTAGATAAGGCACTTAGGGGCGGAGACAAGGGAATGGGCGCGATATATCTCTCCGAACGCGCCGCAGGAGCGCTTGAGTCTATTGCAGCGGCAGTTCCCGAGGCAGAGGAGCTTGCCGCTCGTCTGCGAAACGTTTGCTACGAGCTTGAGGATATAGCAGAGATAAGCGCGGATATTGTCGATCTCGGTGGAGAAGACCCAAGCACAAAACTTGATAGAGCCGAGAGCAGACTTGACGCGATATCAAGACTCAAAAAGAAATACGGAAGCACGGTCGAAGAGGTACTTGAATACAGAGCCGAAGCGGCAGAAAAGCTCGACCTTATCGAGAACGCAGGAGAGCGGCGCGAGGATATGGAAAACGAGCTGAACGCTCTTTGTGATGAAGCAAAAGTGTTTACCGACCGCTTGACCGAGAAAAGACGAGAGGCATCTGCGGAGCTTCGCCGCCGCGTTACAGAAACGCTTGCTTTCCTTGATATGCCAAAGATCCGCTTTGACGTCAGTATAAAACAGTCGGACGATTTTGGTGCGAATGGTCATGACGAGGTCGAATTTCTGATTTCAACGAACGTAGGCGAGCCGCTTTTGCCGATGGCAAAGATAGCGTCGGGCGGAGAGCTTGCGAGAATAATGCTTGCCCTCAAGAATGCGCTCAACGAATCCGATGGAGTACAGACTGTCATTTTCGATGAGATAGATACGGGTATTTCAGGAAAAACCTCGAGAAAGGTCGGAATAAAGCTAAAGGAGATAGGCAGAGGTTCACAGGTCGTGTGCGTTACGCACTCGGCACAGATAGCCTCTCTTGCGGATTCTCACCTTTATATTTCAAAAAAAGAAGTCGAGGGCAGGGTCGAAACGAGCCTTTCGGTTCTCGATTCAAACGCGCGTGTTGGCGAGATAGCTCGTATACTCGGTGGCATCGAGATAACCGAAAAGCAGATGGAAGCGGCTAAAGAGATGATAGCCGAGGGGGAATCTTATAAATGAAGATAAATAAAACGAACGCTATGCGTCAGCTTGATGCGGCAAAGATAAAATACGAGATATGCGAATATGAGGTAGATGAAAACGACCTTTCGGGTACGCATATCGCCGATCAGATAGGTCTTGCGTACGAGCAGGTCTTTAAAACGATCGTAACGCGCGGTGATAAGAGCGGATATATCGTGTTCTGTATTCCGTGTCATAAGGAGATAGACCTTAAAGCCGCGGCATCGTCTACGGGAAATAAACGTATCGAGCCTGTTCACGTAAAGGAGTTGCTCGGACTTACTGGCTATATAAGAGGAGGCTGCTCGCCTGTAGGAATGAAGAAAAAATTTCCGACCGTATTTGACGAGAGCGCGCTTACACAGGAAAAAATAACGGTCAGCGCGGGAGTTCGCGGTATGCAGTTGCTTTTGAATACCGACGATATTATTAAATTCACCGCCGCAAAAACGGCAGATATTACGGTTAAATAAAGGACGCGAGTTGCTTTTTTCTTTCGCGAAAGAAAAAAGTAACCAAAAAAGAAAGCAAATCATTAAATTTATCTTGAAAACATCTGTTATATGTGATATAATAAAACGTTGTAAATAAGCGGAATGCCGCAAAAGGAGACTATAAATGTTACAAATTAAGAAAATGATATCGGAATGCGTTGCAGAGAGCGTAAAGACGATAAACGCCGACGCGGCTCTTGAAGCCTCCGATATAGCATCAATGCTTGAATATCCTCCCGATGAAAAAATGGGTGACCTCGCGCTTCCTTGTTTTAAGCTTTCAAAGACCTTGCGTCGCTCGCCCGTACAGATAGCACAGACACTTGCAGAAGCTGTAAGCGTTCCTTGCGTTGCTCGCGCCGAGGCTGTAAACGGATATCTTAATATCTTTCTTGACGGAGCGTATCTTGCGTCGCGCGTTATACCCGAGGCAAGAGCAAAGGGCGACAGATACGGTGCTCCCGAAGAGCTTGGCAAGGGCAAGACAGTCGTACTTGACTATTCTTCACCGAACCTTGCAAAACCGTTCCACATAGGACATCTCGGAACGACGGTTATCGGTCATTCACTTAAAATGCTGCATGAATTTGCAGGCTACAAGTGCATCGGTATCAATTATGTCGGTGACTGGGGAACACAGTTCGGTAAGCTTATAGTTGCTTACAAGAAATGGGGCGATCGCGAAAAGGTAGAAAACGGCGGAGTCGATGCGTTGGTCGAATTGTACGTTAAAATAAATAACGCAATTTCGGGTAACGAAGAAGAAGGAATTTCCGCAGATCCGGCACTTGCGGACGAAGCAAGAGCTGAATTTTTGAAAATGGAGCAGGGAGATGAAGAAAATCTTGCTTTGTGGCGTTGGCTTGTTAAGCTTTCTTTGAAAGCAAACGACGAAATATACAGACAGCTCGGTATTACATTTGACAGCTATAAAGGAGAAAGCAGTTATACCGAAGGTATGCCTGTTCAGGTTCAGAGACTTCGAGACAAGGGGCTTTTGAAAATAGACGATGGAGCTTCCATAGTTGACCTTGAAGAATACGGTATGCCACCGTGTCTTATACTGAAAAGAGACGGATCGTCACTTTATCCCACAAGAGATATTGCTGCCGCATATGACAGAAAGCAAATGTATGATTTTGATAAATCCATCTACGTCACAAGCGCAGGACAGTCTTTGCATTTTGCGCAGTGGTTCAAGGTCGTTGAGCTCATGGGCTACGACTGGGCGGACAAGCTCGTTCACGTTCCTTACGGTACGGTAAGTATAAACGGAGCAAAGCTCGCAACCCGTACGGGTAACGTAATTCTTCTTCGAGACTTATTTGCTCTTGCTATCGATAAGGTGGCGGCTATCATGGAAGAGAAGAACCCCAATATCGAAAATAAAGAAAAGACTGCAGAGGCAGTTGGTGTCGGTGCGGTAATATTCTATTATCTTTCAAACAATCGCATAAGAGACATAAACTTCGTTATGGAGGACGCGTTAAGCTTTGACGGAAATACAGGACCATACGTTCAGTATACCTATGCGCGTACTTGCTCGGTGCTTTCAAAGTCGGGTGACTACGATAGAAATGCGGAGCTATGTATCACAAGCGAGGACGAAACGTCTCTCCTAAAAACGCTTTCTCGCTTTGAGGAGGTCGTTCGCGATGCGATAGATGCGTATGAGCCGTCTATCGTAACTAGATACATTCTTGACGTTGCGGGCGCGTACAACCGCTTCTATCACAACTGCTCGATACTCGGAGCAGAGAACGAGCAGATAAAGAATACGCGTCTTGCCATCACCGAGGCAACAAAGACAGTACTCGGAAATGCGTTCGGTCTTATCTGCATGAAGAAGACCGAGAAGATTTAAATTTATATTTGTAGCGGACAGTCGAGGACTGTACAGTGTAGTATGATAGTATACAGGTAGTGCAAGATGATTGTATACA
>JAZNEM010000066.1:0-4008 GCA_045588595.1 Eubacteriales bacterium | reverse complement strand
GTCGCTGGGTCAGGCTTTCGCCCATTGCCCAATATTCCCCACTGCTGCCTCCCGTAGGAGTCTGGACCGTATCTCAGTTCCAATGTGGCCGTTCAACCTCTCAGTCCGGCTACTGATCGTCGGCTTGGTAGGCCGTTACCCTACCAACTACCTAATCAGACGCGAGCCCATCTCTGTACAATAAATCTTTGGCAATATGATCATGCGGTCTCATTGCTTCATGAGGTATTAGCGTCCGTTTCCAAACGTTATCCCCCATACAGAGGCAGGTTGCTCACGCGTTACTCACCCGTCCGCCACTAAGTTATCTAAACGCTTCCCGAAGGATTAATTCAGATAACTCCGTTCGACTTGAATGTGTTATGCACGCCGCCAGCGTTCATCCTGAGCCAGGATCAAACTCTCGAAATAATTTCTATCTTATCTAAACCTCTCGGCTTAGCTAAAATCTTTCTTTCGAGCTATTTTAATTCTTAGCTTCTTTTACTTTGTTGAGTATATATAACTCTTTGACGAGATCTAGTATTTTTCGCACTTCGCAATGCTTTGTACTTCTCTCTTGTTGTTCAATTTTCAATGACCGTTCCGCTGCCACGCTCTCGCGGACAGCTTGACTATTATACCACATCTCTTTCCTCTTGTCAATACCTTTTTTTAAAGTTTTTTGAAAAAATTTCAAAGTGTTAAGCAAGATGCAATATTTTGCCGCCTGATTTTTGGCGACTTGCATATTATACCTCTTTCTTTTCCATTTGTCAATACCTTTTTTGAAATTTTTTGATTTTTTTGTAATTCTTTTTTAATACCAGCAAACAATAATAGAAAATATTAAAAAGGGGCTATGTTTTGTGACTACTATCCTTCTTCGTACCGCTATAATCTACGTAACATTAATAATAGCTATGCGTTTGATGGGAAAAAGACAGATCGGAGAACTTGAGGTATCTGAACTTGTAACAACGCTTCTCATATCTGAAGTAGCATCTCTGCCTATAACCGATGCGGGAATACCCGTCTCTCATACTTTGATCCCGATAATTACTCTGCTCTTTTTTGAAGTGGCTTCATCTATGATCTCGGTTACCTTTCCGCGTCTGAAAAATCTTTTTTCGGCACGTCCGACGACCTTGATACGTAACGGCAAATTTTGTATCAGAGCCATGCGAGGAGCGCGCATCACCGCGGACGAGCTTATTGGAGAGCTTCGTCAACAAGGCATTATAGATATATCCGAGGTGCTATATGCCATACTTGAGCAAAACGGAAAGATAACCGTGCTTCAAAAGGCAAAATACAGAATGCCAAACGCGGAGCAGCTGAAGATAAAGACCTCGGAAACGGGCATATCCCACATCGTCATAGATAAAGGAGTAATAAATGACCATAGTCTTTCTGAACTTTGCATGAGCAGAACACAGCTTCAAAAAATACTCAAAAAGCAAAACGTCGAGCGAAAGGACGTATATTTAATGATAATAAACGATGCGGGAGACGTAAATCTCATTCGAAAAGACGAGGTAAAAAATAAATGAAGGCTTTCATAATCTCCACTCTTTTATTTACTTTATTAATAGCCGCTATCTTTGGCAACGCGCTATACGTAAAAAATGTATCAGAACGCATAACTTTAGAGTCCGAAAAAATAAAAGAAAAAAATTATCAGCCCTCTCTTGCCAACGACCTTGAGGAATATTGGATGAAGCACCGAAGCTTTGTCGGACTCAGTGTGGGGCACGAGGAGCTTGATCTGATATCTCAAACCATAATCTCTCTAAAAGCTTGTTGTAATACGGGAAATATTGCAGATGCAACCATTTACGTTTTGATACTTCAGGATGCAGTCGAGGAGATGGGCAGACATGAGGAAGTCTCCTTTGAAAACCTTTTCTGAAGGAAAGGTATTGACAATGTGTTAAATTCCACTTATAATATATATGGAAGATATACGACCGCCGAATTTTTCGACGGTCTTTCGCATACAAAAAGATTTTGAGAGGAGACTTTGCGCTTTTGGAGACACTTTCGGGTACGTACACGACCGTCAGCAAGGACGGATATATAGAATTTGAAGAAAAACGCTCGGTCTTTCTTGGCCGCGCGAAGCGCGTGACAAGCGAAGAAGAGGCGCAAGCCTTTATAAAGGAGATCAAAAAAATGCATCGAGACGCGACGCACAACGTTTTTGCGTATATTCTCGGAGACGGAACGGTAGCTCGATACTCGGACGACGGAGAGCCGCAAGGAACTTCCGGCATGCCCACGCTTGATGCTATCAGAAAAAAGGGAGTTACCGACGTGTGCGTAGTCATAACGCGATATTTCGGCGGAATACTTCTCGGTGCGGGCGGACTTGTCCGCGCTTACTCTCACTCCGCTTCTCTCGCGCTTGAGGATGCGGGAATAGTAACGTTTGAGCCTTTCGAGGAGCTGTCGCTCACCTGCGGTTATTCGGAATATCAGAAATACAGCGTGATCATTGCCGCATCGGGAGCTATCGTTGACGACACCGATTTTGGTGAAAACGTAACGATAAAATACGCTATATGCAAGACAGACTGCGAGGCACTGACAAAAAAAATAATCGAGTCGGGTTACGGAAAGGATATCCCCGTTGTTATCGGCTCGAGATGGGATCATAAATAATTAGGAGATACTTATATGAAAAAACTTGGATTCGGACTTATGCGCTTGCCTCTTCTCAACTCTAACGACCAAGGCTCTATCGACGTAGAGCAGGTATGCAAGATGGTAGACACCTTTATCGAGCGCGGATTTACATATTTTGATACGGCTTGGATGTATTGCGCATTCAAAAGTGAAAGCGCGACTAAACAATTTCTCGTTGACAGATATCCTCGCAACGCATACACGCTCGCAACGAAGCTTCATGCTCGCTTTGTAAAGAGCGAGGACGACCGCGACCGTATATTTAACGAGCAGCGCGCCAAAACAGGTGTTGATTATTTCGACTACTATCTGCTTCACGACATGGGCAGAGACAATTACGAAATATATAAAAAATATAACTGTTTTGATTGGATACAAGATAAAAAAGCAAAAGGTCTTGCCAAGCAGATAGGCTTTTCTTTTCACGACAATGCCGAGGTGCTCGACAGGATACTCACCGAGCATACATTTTTCGACTTCGTTCAACTCCAGATAAACTATCTCGACTGGGAAAGCGAAAGCATACAATCGCGTAAATGCTATGAGGTAGCTGTAAAGCACGGTATTCCCGTTATAGTTATGGAACCTGTAAAGGGAGGAACACTTGCAAACGTTCCCGAGGAGGTTGAAAAGCTCTTCCGCTCCCATGCTCCCGATATGTCGATTCCCTCTTGGGCTATCCGATTTGCCGCAAGTCTTGACAACGTAATGCTTGTGCTTTCGGGAATGAGCAATATGGAGCAACTACTCGACAACACCTCGTATATGCAGGAGTTTGTTCCGCTTAACGAACAGGAAAAAGAAATAGTCAAGCTTGCTGCAGGAATGATCAACGGCAAGACGGTCATTCCCTGCACGAGCTGCGCTTATTGCGTTGACGGTTGTCCTATGAATATCCCGATAAACCGTTATTTCTCGCTTTATAATGCCGATATGCAAGAGCTTGAGAGTAAGAATTTTACGGTTCAGAGCAACTATTACGACAGGCTTGCGACCACCTTCGGCAAGGCTTCCGACTGTATCGCGTGCGGTCAGTGCGAGGAGATATGCCCTCAACACCTGCCCATAATCGAAAAGCTAAAAGCCGTTACGGAACATTTTGAATGATAAAAACAGAGGATTGAACACTCAATCCTCTCAGAGCACTGACAAAGCCTATTTACAGAAATTGATTTATCGATTTGCACAAAACAAAAAGGCTCCCTTGTGTAAAGGGAGCTGTCGCGAAGCGACTGAGGGATTGTTTTTTTTGATAAAAATCTTGCTTTTTTGACAATCCCTTCGTCATTTTCTTGCGAAAATGCCACCTCCCTTTACACAAGGGAGGCTCTTGGTTTCTTT
>JAZNEM010000065.1:0-3866 GCA_045588595.1 Eubacteriales bacterium | reverse complement strand
GGAGAAGGCTATTGGTGGTAATCGTTTCGTTCGTACATTGCCATTTCGTCAAAATCAAACACACCGACAAATCAAAATTTACATTTATACCGTAGGGGCGTTCTGTGAACGCCCGCGGGAGACCGCAGGTCTCCCCTACCGAGTTCGTGCGTGTTTTCTCGCCTTATTTTTATACCATTTCGTCAAATCAACCCACCGACAAATCAAAATTTACATTTATACCGTAGGGGCGTTCTGTGAACGCCCGTGGGAGACCGCAGGTCTCCCCTACCGAGTTCGTGCGTGTTTTTTCGCCTTATTTTTATACCATTTCGTCAAATCAAACACACCGACAAATCAAAATTTACATGTGTTCTGTTATCCCTCGCATATAGAATAACACGAAAGGGTTATGGTTGTCAAGAACGAAGCGATACTTCATAAAACCTCAAGATGCCAAAAATTCTCACAGGTCTTGAAAAAATCAAAAAAACATGGTAAAATATAAACGTAAAGGCAAAATTTTTCGAAAGGAGGCGGAGAATGTGGAAACTATGAAATATCCCAAATACGTGGGCGAGATATTTGCGCGCTTTTCACGCTTTGGCGAAGAGGCGTATATCGTCGGCGGAAGTCTGCGAGATGCGCTGCTCGGCATTACTCCGAACGATTTCGATATAGCGACCTCCGCGCCGCCTTCAAAAACTCTTGAGATATTTTCGGATAAGCGTGTTATAGAAACAGGTCTTAAACACGGAACGGTGACTGTTCTTTTTGACGGTGAGCCTGTTGAGATAACGACTTTCCGCGTTGACGGAAGCTACACCGACTCGCGCCGTCCCGACTCCGTTTCGTTTACGAAAAGGATCGAGGATGACCTCTCTCGCCGCGACTTTACCGTGAACGCCATGGCGTTTAACGAGGAAAGGGGAATAGTAGACGTTTTCGGCGGTCGAGATGACTTGAAGGCTCGAGTGATACGTGCAGTGCGAGAGCCCGAGCTTCGTTTCTCCGAGGACGCTTTGCGCATTATGCGTGCGTTCAGATTCTCGGCACAGCTTGGTTTTTCAATCGACGAAAAAACACTTCTCGGTACGCAAAAGACTAAAGAGGGGCTATCAAAGATAGCGCGTGAGCGCATTTGCGTTGAGTTTATAAAGCTTCTTACCTCGCCATCGCCAAGAGAGGCGCTTGAATTGATGATCGAATACGGCATTTTGCCCTACGTTACGGGTGATTACGTGCCGAGTAAGGAAATTCTCGTCTCCCTCTCTCTTATGCAGAGTGACGACGTTGCGCGTTTGGGACTCTTCTTCTGCGACGCTGAGCAAGAACAGATACGTGAGATATTGCATTCGCTCAAATGCTCGAACAAGCAGATAACAGGCGCGCTTGCCGTTGCCAGAGGAGCGAAGATGCGTGTGGACTCGCCGACCTCCGCAACCTCTCTTATCGCAAAAACGGGAGATTACGCATCTCTTGCCGCAAGAGCATCGAGCCTTCTCGGCTTTTCCGATGCTAATGCGGAGGCTCTCGTATCCGCTAGCCGCGCGCCAACGAAGATATCCGACTTGAATATTGGGGGCAGGGAGCTTATCGAGCTTGGAGCAAGCGGAAAGCAGATAGGATACGTGCTTGACTTACTTCTCAAAGCCGCTATGCGCGACCCCGATATAAACGAAAAAGAACGACTTATTGATATAGCGAAAGGAATTATAAATGAATCCCGAACTTGAAATAATATCCAAAACAAAAGGAAAGATACTCGGCGTTGACCTTGGCGACACGCGCACGGGACTGGCTGTGAGCGACCCCTCGCGCCTTATATCGTCGGGACTGGAGACGATAAGTCCCGGTGGGATAGAAAAGACTGCCGATGCGGTAGCCGATGTGGCACGTACACAGGGCGTTTGCGCAATAGTCGTCGGACTTCCCGTGAATATGGACGGAAGTGAGGGCGCGCGTGCCGCAAAGTGCCGCAAATTCGCTGACCTTTTGCGTATGCGCCTCGGTGAGAGCGTTTGCGTTGCCATGTTCGACGAGCGTATGACGACCATGACCGCCTCGCGTTACTTAAACGAAACTAACACGCGCGGCAAAAAGCGAAAGGGCGTTATCGATACCCTCTCCGCGCAGATAATCCTGCAAAACGCCATCGACCGTCTGCGCTATATGGCGAATTAAAAACGATCTTGGAGCGTATAATAATCATGAGCAATATAAAAAAAGCAAAGGAATCGAATTGCGAAAGCTGTGAGTTCTACGACTACGACGAATATCTTGATGCCTATGTCTGCGAAATGAGGCTCGATGAAGACGAAATGGCACGTTTTTTGAGCGGCCGCACAAGCTCTTGCCCTTATTATCGATTCTACGATGAATATAAAAGCGTTCATAAACAGATTTAAGAACGCGGGGACGCGAGGACGCGGGGGACGCGAGGACGCGGGGGACGCGAAGGACGCGGGAGACGCGGTGTCGCTTTTTGAAAAAAGCTCCGCAAAAACTTTCCTGAAAAGGAGTTATTGTGTAGCCGTTATGGCTGTGCAAAACCTTATTTTAGGAAGTTTTTGAGGGGTCAAGGGGAACTTTTTTCAAAAAGTTCCCTTTGCGCGTCCTCTCCGATAAACCGCAATTTATTTTACCCTTTATTTTATCAAGGAGCATATATGTCTACGGTATTTGATTATATTGATTGGCGTGGCGACTTGACATTTGAGCAAAGCGCGCTTGGCGAGGTCGACGCGCTCATTCTTTCGATGATAAGCTACGTTGATTTTACCGATATTTTTCAAGAGGAGGACGGTGAGCCGCCTCTGACTCTGCTTGACGTGGCGCGAAAATATGCGCGAATGCACCGAGGAAAACCGCAAAAGCTCGGTCTTATCGTGCCGCCCGAGGTCGTTAGCATTATGGTCAAGGCGGCAAAATCAAAGCGATTCGGCGGTCTTTTGGTTCACTCGCACGTTAATATCGTGAACGCCGAGACTGAAACGCAATTTTCGGCAGTTACATTTTCGCACGGTGAGTCTGCGCATTTTATTGCCTTTCGCGGAACGGACGACACTCTTATCGGCTGGAAAGAGGACTTTAATATGTGCTTTATGCACCCTGTTCCAGCACAGCTTGAGGCGCTTTTCTATGTTGAATCCATTGCCAAGAAAATGTCGGGCAGACTTTTTCTCGGCGGTCACAGCAAGGGCGGAAACCTTGCCGTCTTTTCAGCTGTGCGCGCTTGCGGACAAACGCAAGAGCGCATAGTTAACGTATTTAACAACGACGGACCGGGATTCACACGCGAGTTTGTGGAGTCGACAGAGTATCTCGATATGCTTCCGAAAATACGGACTTTAGTTCCGCAAAGCTCGGTCGTTGGTATGCTTCTCGAGCACGAGGGTACGTACGAGGTCATCAAGAGTGCTCAAAGCGGTATTCTTCAGCATAACGCGTTTTTCTGGGAGGTGCTCGGCAATAGCTTTATTCATTTGAACACCGTGACGAGCGAGAGCATGATGATAGACAGAACGCTCAAAAAGTGGCTCGGAGAAATGTCGCCGGAGGTCAGAGAGACATTTGTCGATTCACTCTTTGAAACGATAGCCGCGTCGGGCGCGACAACTCTCACCGAGCTTAACGCCGACAAGGTAAAGCTTGTAAAAACGTGGAATAATCTGCCGCCCGAATCCCGCGCGCTCGTCCGCAAATGTATCTCTATCCTTATCCGCGATGCCCGTACAGGACGCGCTGGGACACGATAGGGGACGCGTTCGACCCTTTCCCCGCAAGAAAGGGTCGAGCTCCAAAGAACTTCTGAAAAGAAGTTTTATATGCAGCCGTTTAATTAGATTAAATGGGATCGATCTTTTAGTTACATATGAATAAAACGG
>JAZNEM010000064.1:0-6456 GCA_045588595.1 Eubacteriales bacterium | reverse complement strand
GGTTACAATTATTTATGCAGCATACATAGGGTACAAATATATGAAAGAGTTGAAAAAAACTCGGAAATAATCTGTCTGTAGGGGTAGCTGTCATGAAAAACAACTTAGTATCTCTAACTTTTACTATATTACGCTCTGTCCTTCATGGCGTTCAAATAAGTGATGCTGATAGGCGACTAGTGACGGACAATTTATTGAAAGACTCGCTCAAGTTGGCTTCAAAACACGATATTGCTCATCTCGTCGCATTGGGAATAATAAATAATGAGTTGGCAGATGAGAAAACTAAACCTCAGATTCAGCAGATTATCTTTCGTGCGGTGTATCGTTATGAGAAATTGAATTTTGAACTGAAACAAGTATGCGAAGCTCTTGAAAAAGCTCAAATACCTTTTCTCCCATTAAAGGGTTCTGTAATTAGAAAATATTATTCCGAACCATGGATGCGGACGAGCTGTGATATTGACGTTTTGGTTCACAAGAGAGATGCCGAAAGAGCAAAGTCTGTTTTGGTTGATGGATATGGATATGTCTGTCACGGGAAAGGTTCACATGACATATCTCTTTTCTCTCCTACAAATATTCACATCGAATTACATTATGATCTTGTTGAGGATGGAATTGCTAATGAATCCTCAGAGGTTTTGAAGAATGTTTGGAATATGTCGATAGTTCATGACAAATATGCTTTTTGGTATGAAATGCCGGATGATTATTATTATTTCTATCATGTTGCTCATATGGCGAAGCATTTTGAAAATGGTGGCTGCGGAGTAAGACCGTTTATAGATCTTTGGATATTAGACGCGCTTGAGACGTGCGACCGATCAAAGCGCGACAATTTGCTAAGCGATGGCAAGCTTCTGGAATTTGCTCAAGCAGCGCGAAAATTAAGCCGAGTTTGGTTTGAGGGCGAAGATCACGATCAGATATCTAAACAAATGGAAGATTACATTTTGAAAGGTGGGGTGTACGGAAACAAAGAAAACCGTATAATTGTCCAACAGCAGAAAAAAGGGGGGCGTTTTAAGTACGCTATCTCGAAAATTTTTCTTCCATACAACATTATCAAATTTCAATATCCGATATTGCAAAAGCACCGTTTTTTGACACCGATCATGGAATTTCGAAGATGGTGTAAGTTGATCTTTTGCGGTCATGCAAAGCGTACGTTCAATGAGTTGAAATATAACAGCAGTATATCGGACGATAAAGCCGCAAATACACAAGAATTTTTGAAAAATATAGGTTTGTAAAGATATTTGCGCAGAATGAAATCGAGGTTAAACTAATGTCAATTAAAATGGTTCTTTTTGATCTTGACGGAACGCTTTTGCCTATGGATCAAAATGTTTTTGTTAAAGCATACTTTGGAGGGCTTGCGAAGCGTTTAGCGCCTCACGGGTACGATCCCGAAAAGCTCATTGCGGCTATATGGAAGGGAACGGGCGCAATGGTTAAAAACGATGGGTCAAAGACCAATGAAGAGGTATTCTGGGATGCATTTGCGAACATTTTCGGTGAGAGTGTTAGAGCCGATGAGCCGAAATTCGATGCCTTTTACCGAGAGGACTTTGATAAGGTAAGCGTATCATGTGGCTATAATAAAAAAGCGAAAGAAACGGTCGATGCGATAAAGTCAAGAGGCTTTAGAGTTGCTCTTGCGACGAATCCGATATTTCCCTCGATAGCTACCGAAAAGAGAATGGCTTGGGCGGGAGTTAAATCATCTGACTTTGAACTTTTCACTACTTATGAAAATTCTTGTTATTGCAAACCCAACCCTCGTTATTATCAAGTGGTTGTCGATGCTTTGAACGTAGCTCCCGAGGAGTGCTTAATGGTCGGAAATGACGTTGGGGAAGATATGATAGCTCAAACGCTCGGCATGAAAGTTTTTCTTTTGACTGACTGTCTTATCAACAAGGAAGATGCGGATATTTCGGTATATCCTCACGGTAGCTTTGATGAGCTGCTTGTTTACGTTGATAATTTAAAATAACAAAAAATCTCCGATAGATTCTAAATCTATCGGAGATTTTTTGTCGCATATAAAGTTTTCAATAATATTAAAAACTTTATATAGTTTTGATGTCGTCTTTCAAAAAATTCGATTGAGCGAGATAGGGAACGTCTATATCATATCCCTTGGATTTCATGACACGGAGCTTAAAGTCAATAAATTCAGCGGGGACTGACAGCTCTTTTGCCAAGGCGTAAAAGCTTTTGCCATCGCTTTTGAGAAGCTCTTTTATACTTTCATCTGGAATGAGAAGCTCGGCGGCAAATACGTTTGCTTCATATTCGGAGGCATTTTTTGCGTTATGAGGCTCGTATCCGTGCAGCGTTCGCATATTTACGAGCATATCCGAATGGAGACATGCGTGTCCAAGCTCATGCGCGCAAAGTATCCTTTGCGTCTCTTCATCAAGCTCGGCGTTAAGCACGATAGTTCTTATGCGCGATTGATAAAAATAAAAGCCTTTAACATTTTTCAGCTGCATATATCTAACTCTTATTCCAAGTGCGTCGCAAAGCTCAAACGGATCACGCGAGCCATGCTTTTTTGTAAGAGTATTTACGGTTTTCGATACGTATTCTACCGTGTTCATTCACGCCTCCTTTCTCGATAAATATCTTAAATAAAAATCCAAAATAAAAATCACACGTCTTGTTTTGTCGTTTTTTTGCTCGCTCTCTGCTTGGGAGCAAATTTTTCTTTTGCTTCAGATTTTGAATCAAGATATATTTCCATAAGCGCGCGGAAAAAGACCTCTTTCGCCTCTTCGTCAAGTTCACCGCCCGCAAAGAGAGCGGAGGCTCTGTCAAGGACCTCGGAGGCTTCACGTGCTCCGCGAGAGCCGTATTCGTTTTTTACATTTGCGAGGAAAATATCGAGATTCGCATCCTTTTCTGTGTCGGTCTCTTCCTCGTCCATCAAATAGGTAACGGTGACGTTAAGCGCGTCCGCAAGCTTTTTGATGTTGCTCGTGCGGGGAATAGCCCCCATTTGCTCGTAAGTATAGAGCGAACGCTCCGATATTCCCGTTTTTTTAGCAAGCTCGGTTTGCGACATATCAAGAGCAAGTCTTGCTTTTTTTAATTTCTCACCTAATGTCATGGCAGAAACCTCCAAAAATATTAAAAAACTTCCGATAAACGCTTGACAAACTTCCGATTTTGTGGTATAATCAGATTGTAAGTTCCGATTATAATTATAACACAGAAGAAAACTTCTGTCAAGAGGAAATTTAATGATCGGAATAAAAATACAAAAATTAAAAAAGGAGATTTAATGAACAAAACTGTAAACGAACACACAAAAACGCTTATTGATGAGCTTATGCGTTCTCTCGCTATTCAAAAGGAATTGTTATGCGAGCTTGAAAAAATGACGCGCCTGCCTACTGATACAAGTGACGATTATGCCGAGCAGAGATATCTTCGCGCTGTCTCACGGCGCTCGAACGTTTGATATAGATTCATTTTCTCTCGTGCTTATTGTAGAAGGGAGGTGAAATGATGGATTCTGTTATCAGTATGTCACTTACGACTGTGGCAACAGTGATAAGCGGAGCGATACTGTTTTTTATGAAGCGGTATTTGGGTGAGCATCACGATATCGAGATCCGCCGTGACAGTGCCAAGTCAAAGGAAAGCGCGCTTATTTTGCGCTCTCTTAACGCGCTCGGGAAGCTTACGGTCGCCAACAGTATAGCATTGCGCGACGGAAAGACGAACGGTGATATGGCTAACGCATTAAAAGAATACGAAAGCGTTGAAAAAGAGCTTTATTCTTATCTTGTAGAGTCGTGTACGGATTCAATTTGAGGGACGCGATGTCGCTTTTTGAAAAAAGCTCCGCAAAAACTTTCCTGAAAAGAATTTACTGTGTAGCCGTTATGGCTATGCAAAACCTTGTTTTAAAAAGTTTTTTTGAGGGAGTTTGAGGGAACTTTTTTTCAAAAAAGTTCCCTCATCGCGTCCTTCGCGTCCCCGACAAACCGCAATTTATCATAATACTACAAATAAACTATCTCGCACTTACACCCAAGGATTTCCTCAAGGTAAGCTACTATTTTATGCGGGTCTTTCGCCACCGCGCCCTCTTTGATAAGCACCGTTGTTTTAATTACATTTACGTAACCGCCGCTATCGTCCACATCGACTCGAACCTCAAACGCATCAACGGGAAGCGAGAGGTCCTTTGCCATCATAACCTCAAGCCCCTCGGATATCCTTTGCGCGCTCGCGCCGCGGACAGTATTGTTATATATCTCTTGATAAAAGCTCTCTTCCTCACCGCCGCTATCTTCAAAAAGTCCGTCCGATGAAAGAATGGGAAACAGCTCCGAGCCTAATATCTCGGGCAGAGGCTTCAATATAACGCAGAGGAGACAAAGCGTGCATACAAGGCGCGTATATTTCTTCTCCTTTAGAGGTGTTATCATACCTATGACCGATATAAGTATCGATATTCCGATAAGCGTGACAAGATATCCTTGCATCTCTCCGCCTCACCCTGCCGCAACCGTTATTCTTACGAATATAACGAGCGCGAAGATGAACATAACGGCACACATCGCGACCACGGCTATCATAAGTCCCCAAACGCTTCCGAGCTCCGAGAGGAGCTTCCCCTCTGTCTCACATCCAAGCATATCCGCCACTCCGCTCGTTATCAAAAGCACGAGGCGCGTGAGAATGAGCGATATAAGAGTCGGCAAAAGCAGAAGCATAACAAAAACGATACCGCTTATCCCGACGATGCTTTTCAAATACGACACACCGCTCGCAACGGTTCGCAGAGTGTCTCCGACTGTTCCTCCAACGATAGGAATTGCCGTCGAGGCAACAAGCTTCGCGGCTCGCGCTCCCGCGCTGTCGGCTGCCGCTGTGAGAGCCGTCTGCGACGAAAGAGCTGCCATCAAAAGCGTCATTATCGAGCCGAGGATAAAGGCATAGGTCTTTCGTATTGCCGAGGCAAAGCCGCGCAATCCGAGCTCGGTCGAGAGCGTGTTGCAGAGCGCGAGAGCAGTGCATGAGCAGACTACAGGCACGACGGTCTTTGCGCAAAGCGTTTCGCAAACGCCCAGAAGTACCGCAAGAGAGGCGCTTCCTGTAGCCGCGGTCGATACGCTCCCCCCCATCGCGAGAACCGCGCTTCCCACGGGTATCATGGCGCTCATCAGCGAGCTTATCCGCTCAAAAAAGAGCGCCACACTCTCAAGCTGGGAGAACTGAACACCGATTATCGATGCCATGACCGCCCCCGTCATACAAAAGCGCATTGCGACACCGAGCGCGTTTGAGGCAAGAGACGACCGCAGAGCGTTTAAGACAGACGAGAGTATCAAAAGTGCCGTCACCGCAGCGAAAAGCCCTACCGCGCTTCCCATCTGCGCCCCCGTTATATTAAGTATCCGAGAAAATATGTATTTTGGCGAGGTCATTTGAAAGACCGCCTCGCTCTGCTCCTCTCCGTTATCCGAAAATACTCCCTCGGGGAGCGCGTCGAGAGCCTCGCTTGGCAAGGAGTCTCTTATTCCATCGAATTCCTTTGGCATGGAGACATCTCCCTCGGCATAGCAAAAAAGCGAACACTCAAGAGCCGCCAAAACGATAAATATAAATAGTATTATCTTTTTCAAAGCCTGACCTTTAAACATTTTATCTTTCATTCTACCCCATTTCAAGCAAGGAATGCGCGTAGCCGATAAGCTCCGAGAAAAGCGGTATGCAAAGCGAGAGTATGGCAAGATTCCCCACCGTCTCAACGCCCGTTGCCACCGTGTTCTCTCCGCAATCTCTGCAAATATCCGCGCCTATCCCCGAAAGCATGGCAAGTCCGAGCGCTTTCAGCATACGGACGGCATACTCCCCGACAACAGAGACGTCGATAAGCTCTGCCGTTTGCGAGAATATCGCTCCTGCAGCCGTCACCGCAATACCGAACACCGCGATAATTCCGCAGATACGGAGCGCGGATACGCTCTGCGAATTTATCCCCTTTAATATAAGCGCGCCTATCGCGCAAACGAGTGAGAGCGCGCAGACTCGGATAAGCTCGTTTTCCATATGCCTACCCGCTCAAAAGCCGAAGGTCGAGCGCAAAGTCTCGAAAAGCGAGCCTATCTCTCCTATAAGCATGAGCATGACCGTGATTATTCCCGCAAGCGTTACGAACATCGCCTGCTCGTCCTTGCCTGTTTTGTTTAATATAGACGTCGAGACCGCAACAAGTATGCCAACGCCTACTATCTTAAGTATTAAGCTGATATCGAGATCCATTTCTTTCCTTTCCTTCGGGGTGTGGTCTGTGTTTGTAATATAAATTTTGATTTATCGGGGGGATGCGGTGTCGCTTTTTGAAAAAAGCTCCGCAAAAACTTTCCTGAAAAGAATTTACTGTGTAGCCGTTCTGGCTATATAATAACTTTTTGTTTCGTTTTCTTT
>JAZNEM010000063.1:0-4131 GCA_045588595.1 Eubacteriales bacterium | reverse complement strand
GGCAGGTGTTGACGCGGTAGGCGAGTATTTTATTCGCTATGCGCAGGAGCGTGGCTGGAAGGTAGACGTTTTTGAGCAGGAACGCGCAGGAAACGTCGTTACTCTTACAATGAACGCTGACGTAGATGCGGCTCCCATCGCTTTTTCAGGTCACATGGACACTGTACATGAGGTAGGCTCTTTTGGTAATCCCCCTGTAAGAATAGAGGGAGACAAGATATACGGTCCCGGTGTTACCGACTGTAAGGGCGGTATTATCGTAGGTCTTTTGGCTATGGACGCTCTTGATAAAATTGGATATAGAAATCGCCCCATTTCGATGTATCTCCAGAGTGACGAAGAGGGCGGCGGAAAGTTTAGCGGAGACGCTACCATCTATCATATCTGCGAAAAGGCTCAGGGAAGCGTTGGCTTCTTTAATCTTGAGGGCGGCGGAAAGCACATCATTATCGGCAGAAAGGGTATCGCTTCCTTTGAATTTACCGTAACGGGCGTTGAGGCTCACGCGGCAGGATGCGCAAAGAACGGCTCAAACGCTATTCTCGAGGCGGCTTATAAGATAATCGAGCTTGAAAAGTTCAAGGATCACGATGGTCTTACCTGTTGCTGCGCTATCATAAACGGCGGAACGAAGCATAATATCGTTCCCGGTCAGTGTAAATTCGTTGCTAACGTTCGCTTTAAGACAAATGCAGAGCTTGATGCGTTCAAGGCATTCTGCGACAAGCTTTGCGAGGACATAAAGGTTCCCGGATGTACCTGTTCTTACGTTCTTCCTCGCGTTCGTCCCGCTATGGAAGCTTGTGAGCGCAACATAGATCTTGCAAACAAGGTAAACGATATCTGGGAGAGCTGCGGATTTGAAAAATATCCTATCGAATCCAATCCCGGCGGAACTGATGCAGCATTCGCATCTGCCGCAGGTATTCCCTCGGTCGATAGTCTCGGTAACTATGGCGGAAAGATACATACGACAGACGAGTTCGGAATCATTTCCTCACTTGCTTCGCAAGCAAAGAAACTTGCACTCGCGGCACTTTATCTGTAAAATTTAATAATATATAATCACAAAATGGGAACTTTTTAAGTTCCCATTTTGTTTGTTTGGTGGTCAAAATAAACCCCCAGTTCTACTGGGGGAGCGGTAAAACAGAGCAGGGCTACAAATAAATAGGGCGAGCTTAATGCAAGCCCAAAAAGAAAGCCTCCCCTGTGCAAGGGGAGGTGGCACGCGAAGCGTGACGGAAGGGTTGTTAATAAAAGAAAAACAATCCCTCACCGCCTACGGCGGAGCTCCCTTTACACAAGGGAGCCTATGGAAGTTACCCGTTTACGGGTTGCTGTGCGTGTGATGCTATAATATAATTCGACGCCCCTTATAGGGGCTGTGCATACCACCGGTTGAACCGGTGGTTTTGCTTAAAATCAGTTCGTATAGTTATCGAAATATCCCTGTACGAGAACGACGGGCGTACCCTTATCGCCCGAGCCGCTCGTGAGGTCGCAAAGCGATCCGATAAGGTCGGTGAGCTGTCTGGGGGTAGTTCCTTGCGATGCCATGTTTCCAACAAGGTTATCGCCCTTCTGACGAATGCTCTCGGAAATAGCCTTCTTGAGTTCCTCGCCCGAAAGATCTTTATAATCGTTATCTGCAAGATACTTGAGCTTGAGCTCGTTGGGCGTACCGATAAGTCCATCGGTAAACGCGGGGGAGACAACGGGGTCTGCGAGCTCCCAGATCTTACCCTGAGGGTCTTTGAACGCGCCGTCACCGTATACCATAACCTCAACGTGCTTGCCCGTTGCCTTAAGGATACGAGCCTGAACGTCAAGAACAAGATCCTTGCATTCACGCGGGAAGAGCTTTATTTTATCTTCGGTCGACTTGTTAGAGCCGAGAAGTCCGTATTTCTCGTTGAAGCCGCTTCCGTTGACAGAAGCATTGAGGATATCGTCAAGACCGCAAACTACCTTTGCGCCTGCCGCGAGAAGTATGCGCTTTGTACGGGCTCTTGTGTGAATGTCACAGGTAAGAACGTGGTCGGTATATTCGAGAATAGCTTTAGGCTGGTTAGCCAAGATGATCTCTGCTTCAGCTCCGCATTCTTCGATAATGGATCTGTAATATTCAACGTAATCAACGCCCGTAAACTCGTGCTTGTTTACGCCGAAAAGCTCACGGTAGCGAGCCTCCGTAAGCACGTCGCTATAAGGATTGACACCTGCCTCGTCTATCTTATCAAGGCTTACAAGCTGGTTTCCTACCTCGTCGGAGGGGTAGCTGAGCATAAGAACGACCTTCTTAACGCCCATAGCGATACCGCGAAGGCATATAGAGAAACGGTTACGCGAAAGAATGGGGAAGATAACTCCAACAGTTTCTCCTCCAAGCTTGGTCTTTACGTCGTTAGCTATATCCTCAATGGTTGCGTAGTTGCCCTGTGCTCTTGCAACGATAGATTCGGTCATAGATATAACGTCTCTGTCACGAAGCTCAAAGCCCTCGTATTCAGCCGCTTCAAGCACGCTGTCCGCAACGATAGCCGCAAGGTCGTCTCCTTCTCTTATAATTGGGCAACGGATACCGCGCGAAACAGTACCTACTCTGCGTTCTTTCTTTTCCATATATTATCCTTTCCTTTGCGCATCAGATTTTTTACGCGCAAACCTTAAGATTTACTTTACCAATATATTATTATAAATCTTTTTTTTCTGATTGTCAAGAAAAAGTATGTGAAAAATTTAAAAAAAAAATGAAAAAGCCTTTGAAATTCACAAAAATCACACAAAAGTCTACCATTGGTGGACTTTTTGGGCTTATCCACAAAAAATAGGTTGCAAATTGTGGGCTTTTGAGATATAATTAAATTACAAATCATGAACGGAGAAAAAAATGACTAATATTACAGAAACGATCGCTAAAAACATAAAACGGCGAAGAAAAGAATTGCACATCACGCAAAATGATCTCGCTTTTGCGTTGGGTTATTCCACAAAGGCGATAAGCAAGTGGGAAAGCGGAAAGGGCGCGCCGCCCACTGTAATACTTCCCGCTCTTTCCGCCGCTTTGCATATGAACGTTGATGATCTGTTGAGTATGAACGTTGAGGGGAAATTTTTCCTTGGTATTGACGGAGGAGGAACAAAGACCGAGTTCGCGCTTGCCGACTCGGAGGGGAATATTATCCGCAACATAGTTCTCGGAACGTCAAACCCGAGTGACATCGGCATAGATGCTTCTCTCAACGTGATAAAAGAGGGTATCTCCGAGGTCTGCGCGAATATTCCAAAAAGCAATATTTCTATCTTTGCGGGGCTTTCGGGAGGCTCGACAGAGGGAATACGTGAGCAGATCACAGAATTTCTCTCGCGCTTTGGCTTTGCGAGTGTAAAAAACGGAAGCGATGCCATGAACGCGATAGCCGCGGGGCTTGGAGAGGACGACGGAATTGCCGTCATTATGGGAACGGGCAGCGTTACCTTTGCGCAGGTAAAAGGTAAGACTTACCGCATCGGAGGCTATGGCTATCTGCTCGGTGACGCGGGAAGCGGATTTTCTCTGGGCAGAAGCGCGATACTTTCGGCTCTTTGTTTTGAGGACGGAAGCGGAGAGAAAACTGTACTTTACGAAGCGGTAAAGAAAAAATGCGGAACGGAGCGCGTTCTCGACTCTTTAGGTGAATTTTACAGCGGTGGCAAGCGCACGATAGCGGAATACGCGCCTCTTGTCCTTGACGCGTACGCAGCAGGCGATAAGGTGGCAAAAAAGATCCTTTTTGACGATCTTGAATCGGTAGCGCAAATGATACGCGGAGCGGCAAAGCATCTGTCGAGCGGAAAAGAGCCTTTGCGCGTAGTTCTTTGCGGTGGACTTTGTACGAAGGACGATATCATATACCGCGCGCTTTGCGAGATAATGGCAAACGAAAATTATTCGATAAGCATGTGCGAAAACGCTTTGATAATCGGTGCGCTTCGCCTCGCGGGTATGTCCGATAAAGTAAATAATTAACTAACCGATATGAAAATAAATTGCGGGTTGTCGGGGGGGACGCGATGAGGAAACTTTTTTGAAAAAAAGTTCCCTCAAACTCCCTCAAAAAACTTTCTAAAACAAGGTTTTGCATAGCC
>JAZNEM010000062.1:0-4331 GCA_045588595.1 Eubacteriales bacterium | reverse complement strand
CTGTCGTGCCGTTTTTATCACAGCCGATAAACGCGGAAAATATGATCGTAAGCACGAGTAAAAAGGAGACGATCTTGATTATTTTTGTTTGCATTTTCATAATTTTAATCCGATATACTGTCCTTTCTCGACATACAGAATGTCCAAATTACTGTAGGAAGCACGCTGATAATAAACACGGCGCAAAGAATGATAAACTCCATGGGATACGCCTTGGACATATTCAGAACGACTCCCATTGACTCAACATAATCGTTCATCAAGAACATACAAAGTCTTGATACACCAAAAGCGAGCAATACGGAAACGAGTCCCATAATACTGTTTTGAATAATGTAGAGCAAATTTATTTTCTTCATACTGATGCCGATAAGGCGCATGAGAGATATTTCTTTTGCAGAGTGATACATATTTAGAAGCGTAATAATGGAAATTATCATTATGTTCATAATGAGAATAACTGCGCAAAGTACAAATACGATATATTTCGTATCGTCTGCATCGTTCAGAACGTCGCGCATCACGCTCATAGGCTCGATTGCTTGAAGAGTGTAGCTGTCGCCATGCTCCGCAGTAATGATCTTTCCGTCATATTCTTGAACCAACTGCATAGCAACCCCCGGGTTCTTTGCCATTACAATAACCGCGCACACTGTGCCGTGCGTATGATTTTCTTCTTCCGCATCATGCTCATCATGTTCTGCGTGGTCGTGCATGCTCCAAAGAGTTTTTATTTGAGTGAATACAACATTATCGTAAGAAGAGTGACTTTCCTCAAGAATACCGACAATGGTGATTCCTTGCGCATGAGTGTCCGAGTCGCTTGCCGAGTGGCTTGTGTGAATGACTTCACCGACCTTAAGGTCACAGTATTTTGCTACATTTGAGCCGACAACCGCCTGCATCGTACCCGATGCCTCAAAGATCTCGCCTTCTGCAACGGATTTTTTATCAAGGTAGTCCGGCGTAGTTCCAACCACGCCGTAGCCGTTATAGTTGTCCGCCATAGCAAAAGGAATAACCTTATCAACTCTCTGATCTTGTTGTAAAGAGGTAACCACCGAATACGGTATCGTACCGACGGGAGATTCATTGAAGTACATTGTGTTCATAGCAAGCTGAGTGTTGCTTCCCGCAGGTCCGATGATTGCGGAATAATACTGCGCCCCCGAGGTTATACCCTCGTCGACCTGTGAGGCGACGTTAAAAGCAAGCACGCCTATACCCGCGGAAATAACGATAGAGAGAACGATCAAAACGATCTGCATCTTTTTGATCGCCATGTTTTTGAAAGCAAATTTTAACATCTTACTCACTCTCCTTTCCGGCAACCGTGTCGCGCATTCCGCTTGTCATCTCATTCATATCAATGATCTCGTCGAAATATTTTGCGAGTCGATCGTCGTGAGTAACGGCAATAAGAGTTTTGCCCTTTGAAGCTTCTGCAAGCGCCTTGATGACCTGTTCGCCTATTGCGAAATTCAGGTTGCCTGTAGGCTCGTCAGCGAGAATGATATCGGGTTGCTTTACAAGAGCACGGGCAATAGCCACTCTTTGTTTCTGACCGCCCGAAAGATGCTTGATCTTAGCATTTTTCTTTTCAAAGATATCAAGAGAAAGGAGCATATCGTCCATTCCCGATACATCAACTCCCTCAAGGCGAAGAATTGCTATATTATCAGCGACCGTCATATCATTAATCAGTTTGAAATCTTGAAAGATATAGCCAATTTTTTCTATTCTGAATTTGTCTTTCACCTTTTGAGACGCGGAACTCATTTCAACGCCATCAATGACAATAGTACCTTTAGTAGGCGAGAGAATTCCTGCTATCATATTAAGTAATGTGGATTTTCCACAGCCCGAAGCTCCAAGTAACATGTACGACCTACCTGTTTCAAAGGTAATATCGCGGTAATCTATCTCGGTTTCGTTTTGAAACTGTTTTCCGAGATCCTTAATTTCAATCATTTTATTTTTCCTTTCGTGATTAAGCAGTTTTGATTTGTCCGTATGAAAAAATCACTGCTTAATTCGAAAGCTTCACTTTTAGTCCAATGGGAGTTTCGTCCCGAACGGGTACTATGTAAAAATGCGTATTTGATATTAAAAGCGCAAAATTCGTTAATTGCCATAATGATGCCGACAAAACAAGTCCAAGCAATAAATTGCGCGAGGTCTCGATTATAGCGCAAATAACACAATCCGTTCCAACACATTTATGCGTGTACGGTAGGAATATAACAGAAGCATAAGCCAATATTAAAGCGATACACAAAATGGCAACAGCTTTTTTAAATATTTTGTTTTTTATCATAGCTTATACCTCCTTCGTTAATTTTATTTATAGTTAATTATATCATGCTTTTCGTTATGTGTCAATAATTTTCGACACTTGTTTGGGTATGTGCAAAATATGGCTCTGCGCTTCTATCTTTGCGTATATAGGCTCAAGATGCAATAAAATAAAAGGTTTTATGACATTGATTTGCGTTTGTTTTTGGAATCGCCAAGGTTTGTCTGTTGAAAGCGCAGAAACCACAGAGGGCGGTTCTGTGTGTGATCGCACGCAGAATGCCCTCTGTGGTTTTTCTTGGATCTTGTAAAAAAATTTTATATGTAATCTTTAAATACGTGTTATTTTTACATCCTTAAGCTGATGCTCGCGGAAGCTTGTGGGGTTCTTTCCCGTATATTTGCGGAAAGCGTTCGTGAAATAAAAGGGATTAGAATATCCGCAAAGCTCCGCTATTTTCGTAATGCTGTGATCGGTATTTATCAAAAGATGCTTCGCGTATCGCAGACGAATGTGAATGAGATACTGCGACGGTGTTGTGTTAAGCTCTTGCTTGAATTTCCATATGAGCGCGGAATGGCTCAAATAGACCCGCGCGGCGAGAAGATCGATATCTATTTTCTCATCAAGATGCTGGTTGAGATATCGAATAGTATTTGAAACCTCGGGGCTTAATATTTTTGTATCTTTGCTGCCGTTCTTTCCAAAAAGATAATTCTGTGAAAAAATATAAGAGATATAGTGTTCTATCAATTCGCTGTTATTTATTATAGGATAAGCTAAACGCAAGCCTTGGAATATTGCTGTCATTTGCTCCTTTGGCAGCACTATTTTTTTTGAAAGCGCGGCTTTGTAAAACGGATGGTCTTGTGTGGTATTGAAAGAGAATTGATAAAAGGTCAGAGGTGTTATAGCTTCACGGTAAATATCGTTATTTGCGGGCAGAAGCGCTATTTCGCCTTCACGAAGTTCAAACGGCTTTCCTTCTTTTCCGCAGATTATTTTGCACGTTCCTTTTTCTACGATCATTATCATATCCCAGCGAAGTTTCAAATGCGGAAGCATAAATTTTTTTAGATCTACTCTTAAAAGACCGTTTGTAAAATCTATTTCCATAGAGCCCCCACTTTTATTGTAAAATTTTATAGGTATATTATAAATTATTTTATGTTTTTTGTCAAGAAGATGTGTTATAATCATAGAAGAAAAAACGAAAACGGAGGAAAAAATGAAAAAAAGATTAGATGCGACACAAGGGTCTATAATTAAATTGATCTTTACGTTTTCTATACCGCTTATCTTAACGACACTTATGCAGAACGCTTTTACCATTATCGACAAAGCCGTGCTTGGACAAATGGCGGATTCAACAGCGGTCGCGTCGGTTGGAGTAACGGGCTTTATAACCTCGCTTGCAATAAACGGATTTGTCGGGTTTGCTACGGGTGCAGGTATTATTCTTGCGCGCTTTGTCGGACAAAAGGACGAGAAAAAGATAAGAGATACGATAGAAACATCACTTATAGTAAGTATTATATTTGGAGTTTTTGTCGCGATAGTTGGAATTATTTTCGCTCCTCAGCTTCTTCGTATGATAAACTGTCCCGAAAAGTGCTTTGAGGGCGCGCTTATTTATTTCCGATTTTATATTGCCTCATCTCCCGCTATACTTCTTTATAACTACGGTTCGGCAATAGTCAGAACGCTCGGAGATACGCAAAGACCTCTTTATTACATAATTATCAGCGGCATCACAAATGTCGTATTAAATGTTATTCTTTGTCTTATATTGCCGCAGAAGGTTGCGGCGGTAGCCATTGCCACGGTGGTTTCCGTTGTTGTCAAGGCGATTCTTATAACTCGTAGAATATTCAAATTTGAAGAGGTTGTAAAACTTTCCTTGAAAAAATTCCGATTCTGTTTTGAATCGTTCAAGCTTATCTTGCGATTTGGAATCCCCGTTGCGATCACCAATCTTCTCATGCCTATCGCAAATCTGCAGATCGCACCCGCGATAAACTCTTACGGTGTCTCT
>JAZNEM010000061.1:0-3662 GCA_045588595.1 Eubacteriales bacterium | reverse complement strand
TTTAATGGCATTTTATGCTTATAATTCTTCGGTCATTTTGAGCCATTCGCGCGAGGACGCGTCACTGGGCATTTTCAGATCACCGCGAGGAGATACACCAACCGAGCCGACTTTAGGACCGTCGGGCAGGCAAGAGCGCTTGAACTGTTGATTAAAGAAGCGTCGGACAAAGTTCTTTAGCCATTTAAGAAGCTCCTCATCGCTGTAAACGCCCGCAAATGCTATTTTTGCTATTCTGTAAAGCTTATCGGGGGCATGATCCAAACGAAGCATATAATAAAGATAAAAATCATGAAGCTCGTAAGGACCGACAAGATCTTCGGTCTTTTGCGCTATCTCACCGTTATCGTTAGCAGGGAGAAGCTCGGGACTTACGGGAGTGTCGAGAATGTCACGAAGAACAGAAGCAAGCTTTTCTTTTCCGTTTGCTTCCGCATTGTCAGCGCAGAAAGCTACGATATGACGGATAAGCGTTTTCGGAACACCGCCGTTTACTCCGTACATAGACATATGGTCGCCGTTGTAGGTCGCCCAACCGAGAGCAAGCTCCGAAAGGTCGCCCGTTCCGACTACGAGACCGTTTTCCTCATTTGCGATATCCATGATGACTTGCGTTCTCTCGCGAGCCTGACAGTTTTCGTAAACTACGTTTCTGTTGCTCTCGTCATGACCGATATCGCGGAAATGAAGTCTTACCGCCTCGGAGATGTCAACGCAACGCAAGGACGCACCGATCTCTTCGCAAAGTATCTCCGCGTTCGAACGCGTTCTCTTTGTCGTACCAAAACAGGGCATAGTAACACCGATAATATCAGTCCTCGGACGTCCGAGCAGGTCAAGAGCGCGTGCCGCCACGAGAATGGCGAGACACGAATCAAGTCCGCCCGAAATACCTATAACGCATTTTTTAGCGTACGCGCGTTCGATTCGAGTAGCAAGTCCTCGGCTCTGTATCTCAAGTATCATATCGCAACGCTTTGCACGCTCGTTTTTATCTTTTGGAATAAAGGGAGACGGGTCAATGTGTCTTGTGAGTTTCGTATCGCGCATAGGCTTTGAAAAATAAATTTTATCAACGCTTGCGTTCGGCAATGCGGAAAATGTATTGTTCTTACGTCTTTCGGTCGAGAGCTTTTGAACGTCTATCTCGGTGCAGACAAATCCTTGCTCAACATTAGAGAATGGAGCACGCTCCGCGAGTATAGCACCGTTTTCCGCTATCATAGAGTGACCGCTGTATACAAGGTCGGTAGTTGATTCACCGTTTCCGCTATTTGCATAGATATAACCGCAAATATTGCGCGCGGAATGTGAACGAATGAGGATGTTGCGATATTCGTCCGCGCCAACTGTTTCACACGAAGCGGAGAGATTAGCAACTATAAGCGCACCCGCGGCGCAAAGATAGGTTGACGGTGGTACGGGAGACGAAAGCTCTGCGCCTATCTCGACTCCAAAACGAAATTCGGATACTTCATTACAGGCAAAGAGCATTTTAGCTCCAAACGGAACGGTACTTCCGCAAAGCTCGATAGCGATAGTTTCTCCCGTGTATGAAGCAAAATATCTAGAATCGCAATTTTCTTTATTGTTTGTCAAAATGTTTTTCGGAACAACTCCCAAAATTTGACCTTTTTGACAAATTACGGCAGAATTATAAATTTTATCATTGACAACAGCGGGAAAACCTATTATACTAATTATAGAAGAATTCGCTGTTTCGCTCAAAAATGATGAAAGAGCAGCTTCGGCAGAACTTTGAAGAGTGCCCGAAAGAAAGAGATCGGAGCAGGTAGCACCCGTAATGGAAAGCTCGGGAAACACGAGCAGGTCAACGAGAGTGCTATCGGCGTTTTTCCATATCTTAAGCATTTCTTTAACGTTTGCCGAACAATCAGCCACAGTTATATATGGCGTAGCGGCGGCAACTTTGATAAAACCGTGTTTCATTTTTGGGATATCCTTTCTGTAAACACAAATGCTATGGCGGACATATTCCGCGCATACTAAACTTATTATACAATTTTGTAGACGAAATTACAAGAGCAATTTTAAATTTTTTTGGAAATTTGCGGTAAAAATCAATGCAAAGGGAGTAAAAATATGAAAAATATCAAACGCAATCTGACAATGCTGTGTGATTTTTATGAATTGACTATGATAAACGGATATCATAAGGCAGGAATGAGCGATAAGATAGTTTATTTTGATGTCTTTTTCCGTAAAAATCCCGATGGCGGCGGATACGCAATTGCCGCAGGACTTGAGCAGATAGTTGAGTATATACAGGATCTTCAGTTTACCGAAGAGGATATAGCGTATTTAAGAGAAAAGAAATATTTTTCCGAGGAATTTCTTGAGTATTTAAAGAGCTTCAAATTCAGCGGAGATATCTGGGCGATACCCGAAGGAACTGTCGTTTTTCCGGGAGAGCCGCTTATGACCGTTCGTGCTCCCGTCATGGAGGCACAGTTTATAGAGACCTATATCCTTATGATGATAAACCACCAGTCTCTCATAGCGACCAAGGCATCGAGACTTGCAAGAGCGGCAAAGGGAAGAGCGATAAGCGAGTTTGGCTCTCGCCGTGCCCAAGGTGCTGACGCAGCGATACTCGGGGCGAGAGCCGCATATATCGGCGGCTGCGGCTCGACGGCTTGTACGATAGCGGACGAAGCGTTTGGTGTTCCCGCAACAGGTACTATGGCTCATTCGTGGGTGCAGATGTTCGATACGGAATACGAGGCGTTTAAGACTTACTGCGAGATATATCCCGAAAACGCGACCTTGCTTATAGATACCTACAACGTGCTTGAAAGCGGAGTTCCGAACGCTATACGCGCGTTTAAGGAAGTGCTTTTGCCAAAGGGAATAACAAAATGTGCTGTTCGTATCGATTCGGGAGATATAACCTACCTTACTCAAAAAGTGAGAACAATGCTCGATAATGCGGGACTTGAGAATTGTAAGATAGTCGTTTCAAACTCGCTTGACGAATATATTATACGCGAGCTTATCCGACAGGGCGCGTGCGTAGATGCTTTTGGGGTTGGCGAGCGTCTTATCACAGCCAAGAGTGACCCCGTGTTCGGCGGAGTTTATAAACTTTGCGCTATCGAGGACGAAAACGGAAATATCAAGCCCAAGATAAAGATAAGTGAAAACGTAGGCAAGATAACCACTCCTCATTTCAAGAAAATATACCGCTTAAGAGGTAGAGAAACAGGCAAAGCGGAAGCCGATCTTTTGTGCGTTTACGATGAGACCATCGACGATTCGAAGCCTATTGAGTTGTTTGATCCTCAACATACGTGGAAACGCAAGATACTTGAAGACTTCACTGCTGACGAGCTTCAGATAAAGGTCTTTGAAAACGGAGAGCTTGTTTACAAGCTTCCCGCTATAAACGAAATACGCGAGCATTGTAAAAACGAGATAGAGGGAATGTGGGACGAGGTACGCAGATTTACAAACCCGCACAACTATTATGTAGACCTTTCTCAAAAGCTTTGGGATATAAAGCAGGAGATGCTTTCGGCTTACAGAAAACACAAGTAAAAAATACAAGAGCGAATGCAAAAAACGTTATTGTTTCATTCGCTCTTTTTTGGTGGTGTAAATAAACCCCCAGTTCTACTGGGGGAGCGGTAAAACAGAGCAGG
>JAZNEM010000060.1:0-4919 GCA_045588595.1 Eubacteriales bacterium | reverse complement strand
CTTCCGATAAGGAAGCCTTTTTGAATTATTTTTGAAGCAATTTTTCAATAGCCGCGAGTCTTACGCAAACCACGAGAACTTTCATTGCCTTTTCAAGATCCTCGTTCGAGGGGAAGGTCGGAGCGATACGGATATTGCTGTCGTGAGGGTCTTTTCCGTAAGGATAGGTAGCACCTACCTTGGTAAGAACTACGCCCGCCTCACTGCAAAGCGTGTAAGCACGCTTCGCGCAGCCGTCCATTGTATAAAGGCTTACGAAATATCCTCCCTTGGGTGCATTCCACTTTGCAACACCCGTGTCCGCAAGAGCTGACGAAAGAATACGCTCAACTATCTCGAACTTGGGACGAATGACCTCGGCAAGCTTCATCATATGCTTATGGATATTCTCCGCGCTGCCAAAATATTTTACGTGGCGTATCTGATTTATCTTATCGTGACCGATGGTCTGAACACTCATAATGGATTTTATCTGCGCAAGGTTATTCTCCGATGCAGCCATTATAGCAACACCTGCACCGGGGAATGATATCTTCGACGTTGAAGCAAAGAAGAATACTCTCTCCTCATTTCCGTTTTTACGGCACTCCTCAAAGATATCGAGAAGCACGTCTCCGCCCTCTGCGTAAAGCTCATGTACCGCATACGCGTTATCCCAGAATATACGGAAGTCGGGAGCGGCGGTCTTCATAGCGGCAAGACGGCGAACCGCGTCGTCGGAATAAGTAAATCCGTCGGGATTGGAATACTTCGGACAGCACCACATACCCTTGATGGAAGGATCAGATGCAACAAGCTTTTCAACGGTCTCCATATCAGGTCCGTAAGCAGATATCTCAACAGGTATCATTTCAATACCGAGAGACTCGCAAATTGCGAAATGACGGTCGTATCCCGGTGCGGGACATATAAACTTTATCTTATCTTCCTTTCCCCAAGGACGCTCACCACCGACAACACCGTATATCATAGCGCGCGCTACCGTGTCGTACATGAGGTTGAGCGACGAGTTTCCTGCTACGATTATATTCTTTGCAGGAATTCCCAAAAGGTCGGAAAAGAGCTTCTTTGCCTCAGGAATACCGTCAAGTATTCCGTAGTTACGGCAGTCCGTTCCATTCTCGGCAAAGCAATCCTCTGCCTTTGAAATGCAGGTAAGCATATCGGTCATAATATCAAGCTGGGCTTTTCCGGGCTTTCCACGTGACAAGTCGAGAGAAAGACCAAGAGACTTTATATCGGCATATTCTTTTTCAAGCAATGCCTTTTCCGCCTCAAGTTCAGCCTTATTCATCTGCAAATAATTCATTTTTGCCTCCTTAGCAACCTATTTATCAATGCAATATCTTTAATATTTTATCATGTACCAAAGAAAAAAGCAAGAATTTTTTTCTATCTCCAAAAATTATTAACAAAATATTCACATTATCTTTCTCCGTCCCAAAATCTCCTTATTACCTCGCAAAGAGATTTTGAATCGCCCGCGTACCTGATATTATCCCAATGTTCAGGGAAAAGAGCTCTGTATTTAGGGGTTGCGTATCTGTCATCGGCAAGCACGACGATTCCCTTGTCATCGTCTCTGCGTATCACTCTTCCGGCCGCCTGAAGAACGTTGTTCATACCGGGGTAGGTATACGCGTAATCGTATCCCTCTATCCCCTCGGGGTCAACGTAATCGCGTATCATATTTCTCTCGTTTGAAAGTCCCGGAAGTCCTACTCCGAATATGATAGCACCGATAAGCTGACTTCCCGGTAGGTCAACCCCCTCCGAAAACGCGCCTCCGAGAACGCAAAAGCCTATGCGAAGATGCCCCTCGTCGTTCTTGAAAGCCGCGAGGAATTCCTCTTTTTCCTTAAAGGTCATATTTCTCTGCTGAACAACAGTCTCTACCTTTGGGTGCTTGCGCTTAAAAATTTTATGAACCTCGTCCAAGCAATCGTAAGATGGAAAATACGCGATATAATTTCCCTTTCTCGAAATGACCGATGCCGCTATAATTGAAGCGAAGCGCGCCGTGTTCTTTCCTCTTTCCTCATAGCGTGTACTTACGTAATCGGCAACGGCTATGCAAAGTTTTTCCTTGTCAAAGGGAGACGGCAAAGAGATACGCTCCGCCCTCTTTCCTCCTCCCAGAACATCGCAAAAATAGTCGGTGGGAGTCAGCGTTGCCGAAAACAGCACCGATGCCTTTGCCCTGTTCAAGAGCGAATTCATTATGGGAGACGGGTCAAGGCAACAGGTCTGCACAGAAACGTCTCCTTCAAATATCTGAACGTAAGTAAGGAATCCCTTGTCAAAATATTCATTTATAAGCAAAAACTTTCGAACGTCCGAAACGAGAACGTTAAAGGCATCTGCGGATGGGTGCTCACGGTGCTTTTTTATCCAAAGCTCGCTCTTCTTTTTGAAGAGCTCCATAGCCTCAATAAATGATGCGATAGGCTCTCTTGCAACAAAAAATCCGCGTTCCTGTCCGTCAGCGTCGCGTATAAGCTCTTCTTTGCAAAGAGCTCTCATAGATAAAAACGCCTTTATCGCGCTCTCGCAATAGGCTATAGGCTCGCCCTCGTCCTCGGCAAAAAGTAAGATAGCCTCTTCAAACGCGCTTCTCTCAAGCTTTGACGAGTACATTTCCCGCGCTCTGTCCACAAGATTGTGCGCCTCGTCAATAAGGAATACATACTCTTCCCCATGTCTCTCCGAAAAATATCTTCGGTAATATACGGTAGGGTCAAAGGCGTAGTTGTAGTCACAGATTATTATATCGCACAGCTCCGACAAATCAAGCGAAAGCTCATACGCGCACACACGGTGCTTCTTTGCCACCTCGCAAATAAGATTTCTCGGATATCCGTTTCCGCTCTCGATAAGCTCGAAGATAGCGTCCTCTACTCTGTCGTAGTATCCGTTTGCGTTTTCGCAGTCGCAACCGTTACAATAATTTTTCGCACTGCTGCCAAATTGCTTTGCGCTGCAAGTACAAAGCTGTTCTTTTGCGGTTATGACAACGGTACGCAAATGCGTGCCCGCCTTGTATATCTCGGAAGCGGCACGATAGGCTTCACGCCTAGTGCTTGCCTTTGCCGTAAGATAAAATATCTTGTCCGCTCTTCCGTCTCCGAGCGCGCGGACTGCGGGAAACAGCGCGGATATGGTCTTTCCCGTACCAGTAGGCGCTTCTATAAAGAGCCGTTTGCCGCGCTTTATTGCGCGATAGCTCTCTCTTATCATCATTTCCTGACCTTCGCGAAGCTCTTTGTACGGAAAGACAGCTCGCTTTGCCTCCGGCAATACCTCAGTCTCTCTCTGTATGCAAAGCAGAGCGCGGCGCTTTATCTTTTTCAAAAGCGATACGAAAAATCCCCGAAGCTCCGCTGCTGTAAAATGATATTTGAAATATTTGGTCTTGCCCGTGTCTATATTATAATAGGTTATTCTTCCGTCTATCGCGGAAAGCTCGTCACGCACGCAAAGAAAATACGCGTAGCACTTCATCTGCGCCAAGAAGACCTCTCGCGGCGGCTCTGAAAAATAACTTCCCTTTACGCACTTTATCTCGTCCGCAATGATACCGTTCTCCGTGCGTATAACTCCGTCAGCTCTTCCGCTCACAGTATAATAAACACCGTCAAGAAGCATAGTGCAGGACAGCTCGACCTCGGGGTTATAATATCCCCCCGCCTCACTCTGAAGCTTTCTGTGTATCTTCGCTCCGTCTGCCATAGCGCGATAGTCGGGTGCGGAAACGCCAAGATCTCCGCATTTAAGCGCGGTCTCACAAAGCGAGCGTACCGATATTTCAATGGTGCATCTGTCTTTATTGTACCTTATCATAGCGTCTCCTTTCGACAAATTTAGTTCTCATAATATTATAACATTTTTAACGCCTTCCGTCAACTAAATTTTCTATCTTGTTTTTTTCCATTATTTTAGGGGTACACAAAACACGCTCTTGCGATTATAATGGATAATATAAAGCATTTAGAAAGTGAGGACACTTATGGAGATCATCATGATAAGCGACAGTAAGATCAAGGTCATGCTTAGCGCAGATGACCTCAAGGGCTTCGATCTTGACACCGCATCACTTGATTATTCAAATACAGAAACGAAAAGAATGTTCTGGGATATTCTGAGCCGCGCAAAGCACTCTATCGGATTTGATACTGACGGACACCGAGTTCTCGTTCAGCTCTATCCCTCAAGATGCGGCGGCTGTGAAATGTTCGTTACACGTCTCTCCTGCCGTTACGACGCGGAAAAGGGAGAGCAAAGCGAACGCCCCGAAATAGAGCCCGTTATAAACAAATTGCCACCAAAGAAAAGCTTGAAAAAAGAAGAACACGACGGACGCATCGGCGCGTTCGCCTTTGAAAACATAGAAAATATGATAAGCGTTTGCCGTCGGCTCGTGAATATAGGCTATAACGGTGAGAGTGATGCCTACGTCGGTGAGGACAAACGCTCCTATCTCTTTCTCTCCGACCTTGAACCCTGCGCTTATCTTCCTCTTGATGAATTTTCCTTTATCTGTGAATACGGAACGGCTGAAAATGAGGAAGCCACGCGCTCCTACGTATCAGAACACGCAAAAGAAATATGTAAAACCCACGCAGTCGAAGAACTCGCAAAATTTTAGGGACGCGGGGGATGCGATGTCGCTTTTTGAAAAACTCCTTCGCTTCGCTACGGGCCATGAACAAAGTTCATGCCCGCTCCGCAAAAACTTTCCTGAAAAGAATTTACTGTGTAGCCGTTTTGTATATTTCAAATTTTGCTTTGTCGGGGACGCGCAAGGGGAACTTTTTGTAAAAAGTTCCCCTTGACCCCTCAAAAACTTCCTAAAAAATAGGTTTTGCATAGCCATAATGGCAGCGCAGATGCAACAAATCGGTTTTGCGTAGCAAATTTGC
>JAZNEM010000059.1:0-5202 GCA_045588595.1 Eubacteriales bacterium | reverse complement strand
TTTTGTGCGTTGCCATTATAAAAATTTAAACTCATCGCTTTCGGACAGTCGAGGACGCCTGTCCCTACAAGGTTTGTGCTAACCGTTTCATTCGTTCGTTGCCATTTCGTCAAATCAAACTGTTCGATAAACCGCAATTTACCAACTATTTAGAGGTTAGTTTTTTAGAGTCAAAAAACGTCTCGCAAAAGTATCTTTTGCAAGACGTTTCTTTAAAATCTCATATTATTCGTTTGGTGTTACGAATTTTGCCGACTCTATGATAACGTTCTTATAGGGCTTATCGTTTGCGTTTGTAGAAACCTTTGCCACCTTATCGACCGTCTCTATACCGTAAACTACCGCGCCGAATGCCGCGTAATCTCCGTCAAGATAAGTGCTGTCCTTATGAACGATAAAGAACTGAGAGGATGCGGAGTCCATATCGTATCCGTTTCTCGCCATTGATATAACTCCGCGCTTATGGCTGATGTTATTCTCAACGCCGTTAGATGCAAATTCACCCTTGATATTCTCATCAGAACCGCCAATACCCGTTCCCTTGGGGTCTCCGCCCTGTATCATGAAGTTATTGATAACACGGTGGAAGATAAGTCCGTCGTAAAAATTCTGTCCGACAAGCTTTTTGAAGTTAGCGACAGTGATAGGCGCTACGTCGGGCTCAAGCTTTACAACTATCTCACCAACATATTCGGTCTTATCTCCTTTTGTCTGCTGTACTACTTTCAAACGCACGTAATCAGTCTCGGCCTCGGATAATGTATACGGACCTTCGGGGATATCCTCTTTATCATCACAAGAAACGAGCGGAAGCGCAAGCATCATCAAGGCAAGTGCCAAAGCTAAAAATTTTTTCATTATATTCCTCCCAAAATTATTCATCACGTAATATTGTAACAGAGACTTCCCTTTTTGTCAAGTTTTTAAGCAAAGAAATAAATTGCTTATACGATATCATAAATATTAATACAACTCAAAAAGGAGTCAAAAATGAAAAACGATCCAAAAAGCATCTCTATGGAAAGATGTATATTTATTTTTATTGCTTTACTGTTCGCCTATCTTTTACTTAAATACGCTGTTGGAATTCTGCTTCCGTTTCTTATCGCTCTTTGCGTTGGGGCTATCGTTTATCCGTTATCGCTGAAATTTGCAAAGTTCACTCGCTTGCCAAGAAAGCTATGTGCCGCGTTTTTACTTCTTTTGTTTCTTGCGGGCATTGGCTTTAGCTTGTTTTTTGCCTCTATAACGCTCGTAAAAGAAGTGCGGTCGCTCGTTGCACGGATATGGGATCCAAGCGATCCCATAGGTGTAAGCGTGCGCTATATGCTTGACTCTCTTGGAATCATATTTGAGGAAATTCCATTCGTCACCACAGAAGGAAGCTCGGATACCGCGGCACAGTGGCTTTCCGCATCTATAAAACAAACTGTATCATCCTTATGCGCCTCTCTCACATCGTCTGTCGGGCGCGTAGCCGCGGCTATGCCAAAATTTATAATTTCAATATTGATGACCGTAATTGCCTGCTTTTATACAAGTTTTGACCTTGACAAAATAAAAGAATTTTTATTCTCTCTTGTAAATAAAAATAAAGCCAAAGGCATTCTCGAACTGATATCCTTTGCGCTAAAGGCGTATGTCAAGGCATATTTCCTACTCTTTATCTTGACTTTTTTTGAGGTACTTATAGGACTATTGATACTTCGACGACCGTATGCCTTTATTATTGCTCTGCTCGTAGCCACCGTTGATATCCTGCCTATCTTCGGTGCAGGCACTATACTTATTCCTTGGGCTATATTTCTTTTTATATCGAAACAATACTCCATTGGCTGCGGAATACTTATACTATACGGAACGGTGACAGTAATTCGTCAAATAGCCGAATCTCATCTTGTCGGAAAAGGTCTTGGAATACACCCTCTCGCCTCACTTTTCTGTATGTTCGCAGGACTCAAGCTCTTCGGTGTTCTCGGTCTTTTGCTTGCTCCCATAGCCACGATCATAGTAAAGGAAATGTTAAGTTAAAAGCTATCGGCAAAGGCGGTAGCGAGGGCATCGCAACGCTCGTTATAGGGGTGACCGTGATGTCCCTTGACCCAAACGAACGTAACGGTATGTATCGAAAGAAGTTTATCGATACGCTCCCAAAGTTCAACGTTTAGAACCTTTGACTTATCGGATTTTTTCCACCCGTTTTTCTTCCACGAGGAAAGCCAGCCCTTATTTATCGCATCGGTAAGATATTTAGAATCGGAAGTAAGAGTTATCTCGCAAGGCTCACGCAGAGCCTCCATAGCCGCGATAGCCGCCATAAGCTCCATTCTGTTATTCGTAGTCAAGGGCTCTCCGCCCGATATCTCCTTTTCGCGTCCACCGTAAACAAGTATCGCTCCAAAGCCACCCTTTCCCGGATTTCCGCGGCATGCGCCGTCGGTATATATATCAACGTGTTTCATGTTATCTTCCTTACATTTTTTACTATTATCTTACATTACCACTATTATATCATATAATAGCCTCTAAATCAAGAATTTTTTCACAAACAACTTGCTTTTTAATATGATTTGCGATATAATATAAAGTAATCTTACTTTATTGGAGGATATCATGCCCGAGCAAATCAAACCACTTTCTTTTTTTGAAGAAAAACAGACCTCGTCCGAGCTCATTTTCGACGGAAAGGTACTTCACGTTTATAAGGATTCTATCACGCTTCCAAACGGTGAACCTTCAACGCGCGAATATATAAAGCACGTAGGAGCTGTATGCATCGTTGCTTTGACGGACGATAGCGAAGTCATTTGCGTAAAGCAATACAGATATCCTTTTGCCTCGGTAATGCTTGAAATACCCGCTGGCAAGCTCAATTACAAGGAAGAAGACCCAACGGAAGCCGCACTCCGTGAGCTTCGCGAGGAAACGGGAGCTATCTGTAAGGAGTTAACTTATCTCGGCGCGTATTTTTCCTCTCCCGCGATACTTGACGAAAAGATACACATATTTCTTGCCGAAGGTCTTGAATTCGGAGAGACAGACCCCGATGACGACGAGTTTATCGAAACTGTAAAAATACCGCTTGACACACTTGTCGAAATGATAATGCGCGGCGAAGTTCCAGACGGCAAAACTCAAGCGGCAGTCATGCGCGCAGCGCATCTTATTGACAAAAAAAACAAATAAAATATGTAAAGATATAAAGAGGAAATACAAATGAAAAAATGTTACTCACCCGCAACAATTCTATTACCCGATTTCAAAAAAACAGATGCGCAGAAATGGGCTGTTATCGCTTGCGACCAATTTACAAGCGAGCCTGAATATTGGGAAGACGTTTCACGCATTGTCGGAGACGCACCCTCAACGCTTGACATATTCTTGCCCGAGGTATACCTTTCCGAAGCATCGGAGCGTCTGCCAAAGATACATAAGCAAATGAAGAACTATCTTGAAAATATACTTGTTCCGTATGAGAATGCCATGATGTCGATAGAGAGAACTCTCTCTGACGGCTCGGTTCGTAACGGTCTTATACTTGCCGTAGACCTCGAATCTTATGATTACGCAAAAGGCTCGACAGCTCTTACACGCGCATCGGAAAGAACGGTACTTGAACGTCTCCCACCGAGAGTTGCTATAAGACGTCAGGCAGACATAGAGCTCCCTCATACAATGATATTCATTGACGACCCCGATAAAAAGGTTATCGAGCCGCTTGAAAATGCCAAGACCGAATATTTGTATGACACCGATCTTATGAAAGGCGGCGGTCATATAAGAGGACGTTTGTTGACCGAAGAGGAAAAAGCGCAAGTATCTAAAGCTTTAGACGAGCTTGTAACTCCCGAGTCTATGCTCGCGCGTTACGGTGATGCTTCTCTCGCTCCCCTGCTTTTTGCTGTCGGTGACGGTAACCATTCGCTTGCTTCGGCAAAAGCTTTTTATGAAGAGTTAAAAATGAACATTGGAGATGAAGCAAAAGATCATCCCGCAAGATACGCTCTTTGCGAGATAGTAAACATACACGACGAAGCTATCAAATTTGAGCCTATTTATCGTGTTATGTTTGGTGTAGATCCGCATGACGTATTGGAATCCTTGAAGGAATACGCAGCTGCGCTCGACGGAAACGAAGAAGCTCAAGGAACACTCGTTATCTCAAAGGATTTCGAGGAGATCGTTGGCTTTGCAAAGCCTCGTCATCAGCTTACCGTCGGAACGATTGAAAGTTTCATTAAAAACTATTTAAAGACTCACGAGGGGGCGTCTTGCGACTACATTCACGGTGAAAACTCGGTTCGCGCGCTCAGCTCAAAATCGGGTGCTGTAGGATTCCTATTTGAAGGTATCCATAAGGAACAGTTCTTCTCAACCGTAATACGCGAAGGAGCGCTTCCTAAAAAGACCTTCTCTATGGGTCACGCCGAAGACAAGAGATACTACCTTGAAGCAAGAAAAATAAAGAATTAATTAAAAGAGAGGTTTTTGATATGAACGACACGTGGGAGTCTTTGCTTGCCGAAGCTTGTGCTTGTGAAAAATGTGAGCTTTGCAAAACGCGTACGAATTGCGTTTTCGGAACGGGAAACACGAACGCTGACCTTCTCTTTGTGGGCGAAGCCCCCGGAGACAACGAGGACAAAACGGGAACTCCTTTCGTCGGACGAGCCGGACAGCTTTTAGACAAATATCTTTACGCGGTCGATATTCCGCGAGACAGCGTTTATATAGCGAACATTCTCAAGTGCCGTCCACCTAAGAATCGCGACCCTCTGCCTGCAGAGGAAGATGCTTGTATGGATTTTCTGCGCCGTCAAGTACGTCTTATAAAACCGAAAATAATAGTTTGCCTTGGCAGAATTTCGGCTATGCGCTTAATAAAGCCTGATTTTAAGATAACGAAAGAGCACGGCGTTTGGTTTGAACGCGGCAATTTCCTTATTACCGCAGTATATCACCCTGCACTCCTTTTACGCGACCCGCGTAAAAAAGAAGATATGATGGAAGATATGAAAGCGATAAAAGCCAAGCTTGATGAATTGAAATGATCTTCACCCCTGCTTCAAAATGAAGCAGGGGTGTTTTTTGAAAAATTAATAAACAAATTGCGGTTTGTCGGGGACGCGAAGGACGCGATGAGGGAACTTTTTTGAAAAAAAGTTCCCTCAAACTCCCTCAAAAAACTTTCTAAAACAAGGT
>JAZNEM010000058.1:0-3472 GCA_045588595.1 Eubacteriales bacterium | reverse complement strand
GATTGTAAAAGTAACATTTTAACACAAAACAATCCCTCACCCGACTCCGTCGGGAGCTCCCTTTACACAAGGGAGCCTTTGGGTACGTGCATAAACTTTTCTTAAATCCATCTCCCCGACAAACCACAATTTATCGAACAGATTTGTAAAATCCGCGCAAAAAGAGGAGCTTCCCTTTCGAAAAGCTCCTAAAAAAATACTTTATGTATTCCCTTTTAATTAATTTCCTTCAACGATAGCCGCGGTATCCTGCGCGATAACGAGCTCCTCGTTGGTGGGAATTACGTAGACCGCTACCTTGGAGTCTGCCGTCGAGATCATGAAAGGCTCGGACGAACGTCCTGCGTTTGCTTCCTTATCAAGCTTGATTCCCATAAATTCCATATCGGAGCATATCATCTCGCGAAGTGCTCCGCAGTTCTCACCGATACCTGCGGTGAATACGACAGCGTCAACACCGTTCATAATAGCCGCGTAAGAGCCTATGTACTTCTTTACGTTGTGCTTGAGAATATTGAGTGCAAGGCTTGCTCGCTCGCCCTTTTCTCCGCCTTCCTGCGCGGCGGCAAGAACGTCACGCATATCGGAAGAAAGTCCCGTGATTCCAAGGAATCCCGACTTCTTGTTCATAAGGTCGTTGACCTCTGCCGAAGTCATGTTCTCCTTTTCCATAATGAGCGTAACGATAGCGGGGTCGATATCTCCGCAACGAGTTCCCATTTCAACGCCCGCAAGAGGAGTAAAGCCCATAGATGTATCCATGACCTTGCCGCCCTTAACCGCGGTGATGGAAGAGCCGTTACCGATATGGCAGGTGATTATCTTGGTCTCCTCAATAGGCTTACCGAGTATCTTTGCCATTTCTCCGCTTACGTAGCGGTGAGACGTTCCGTGGAAGCCATAACGGCGGATACCGTACTCGGAATAATATTTATAAGGAAGCGCGTACATATAAGCTTCGGGCTCCATCGTCTGATGGAAAGAGGTATCGAATACGAGTACCTGAGGCTTCGTTGGCATAGTATCAAGGCAACCCTTGATGCCCATGAGGTGAGCGATGGTATGAAGAGGAGCGAAATCCTTGCAAAGCTCGAGCTTTGCGAGAACGTCGTCGTTGAGAAGTATAGACTTTGAGAAGTAAGAACCGCCGTGTACTACGCGGTGACCGATTGCGCCTATCTCGTCCATGCTTTCGATAACACCGACCTCTTTATCTGTAAGATAATTGACAACGAGCTTCATCGCATCAGCATGGTCTTTCATGGGAGATTCGAGCTTGGATTTAGTTCCCTTTACAAGATTCTTGTGCTCGATACAAGAGCCCTGAGCTCCGATACGCTCGCAAAGACCCTTTGCGGAAGCGACACCCGTGACAGAGTCGATGAGCTGATATTTAAGCGAGCTTGAACCAGCGTTTACAACAAGTATGTTCATTGTTATCCTCCAAAATAAGTATTGTGATTCGTACATTATACCACTTTTTATTTAACTTTTCAAGGGGCATTTGCAAAAAAGTAAAATTTTTATCAAAAAAATGTTAAAAGCATTACAAAAATATACAATTTTTTTAAATTAAGTGTATAATATATAATTGATGTATGATTAATATGACAACAGTCGGTGGCGAGTTTTTAACTCGCCACCTCCGTCAACAAAGTGATTCGCGGTTGCGTCCCGCGAATTTACGAGTAACAAGTAACTACGAGTAACAAGTAACTACGAGTAACAAGTAACTACGAGTAACAAGTAACTACGAGTAACAAGTAACTCGGTCAAAACACACTTTGTTGCGTCTTCTATTCATTACTTCATCTCACCGATAAATAAAAATTTACATTTATACCGTAGGGGCGTTCTGTGAACGCCCGCGGGAGACCGCAGGTCTCCCCTACCGAGTTTGTGCGTGTTTTTTTGCCTTGTTTTTGTATCGTTTCGTCAAAATCAAACACACCGATAAATCAAAATTTACATTTACACCGTAGGGGCGTTCTGTGAACGCCCGCGGGAGACCGCAGGTCTCCCCTACCGAGTTTGTGCGTGTTTTTTTGCCTTGTTTTTGTATCGCTTCCTCAAATCAAACCCACCGATAAATCAAAATTTATTTAAATTTAAGACCTCACAAGAAAGGAAAACGAAAATGTCCGATTTCGGTATCATTTGCGAATTTAATCCGATACACAACGGTCACCTGCGACTTTTGAACAAGGCTCGCGATATGGGGGCTGAACGAATTGTTTGCGTGATGAGCGGCAACGCTGTTCAACGCGGTGAGCTTTCTATTGCCGACAAATATTTCAGAGCTGAACAGGCACTGAAATGCGGAGCTGACCTCGTGCTTGAGCTTCCCTACCCCTATTCTTCGGCAAGCGCGGAATATTTTGCGCGCGCGGGGGTGAAGATACTCTCGAATTTTGCTGACAATATTATCTTCGGTTCGGAATGCGGTGACATCTCACGGCTCACACGCGCGGCAGAGTGTGCCTCCGACGAGAACTTCAAGACTGCCGTTTCAAAGCGCATTGAAAACGGTGAGGGCGCGGGCTCTGCCTACTTCGGTGAGCTTGAAAGCCGCGGCTTTTGCGGTTTTTCATCAAACGATATACTCGGAATCGAATACATACGCGCGGCAAAGGAGCTTGGTACAAGCCTTGGCTTTTTCACCGTAAAGCGCGATGGTTCTATGTACCTTGACACCGAGCTAAAGATAAACGAAAACCCGTCGGCAAGTGCCATCCGCAGACTTTTGGAGGTCGGTGAGGCTGACCTCTCGCTTTTGAGTGAATATATGCCGAGTTTTGCCGCAAACGCGCTCATCGAAGCGCAAAAATGCGGCGAGCTTACCGAAGCGAATGAGCTAGACACGGCTAGCCTTATGTTTTTCAGGCTTCACAACGGTTCTGAATTTGATAACATTGCCGAGGCGGGCGGAGGACTTGCAAATCGCATCTGCGCGCTTACAAAAGAGTCGTTGAGCGCATCTGAAATGTTCGAAAAGCTAAAGACCAAGCGATATACCGACGCGCGACTGCGCAGAGCGATGCTGTTTTGCATGACGGACGTGACCCATTCCCTTCTCGACGAAGCTCCCGCATACACAGTTCTCCTTGCGGCAAACGCAAAAGGCAGAGAGCTTCTTTCGGCTAAGCGAAAGCTCGACGGGATAAGCGTGGTAACGAAGCCCGCAGACGCACCCAAGTGCGCGCAGACCGAGGCAAACGCAAAGCTCGACGCGATATTTACACTCGCGCGAAAAAGCAAGCTTGAAGCATCGGCAATGCTAAAAAAACGCGCAATGGTTGAAGTTGAAAATTAAACAAATTGCGGTTTGTCGGGGACGCGAAGGACGCGATGAGGGAACTTTTTTGAAAAAAAGTTCCCTCAAACTCTCTCAAAAAACTTTCTAAAACAAGGTTTTGCATAGCCATAACGGCTACACAGTAAATTCTTTTCAGGAAAGTTTTTGCGGAGCTTT
>JAZNEM010000057.1:0-6351 GCA_045588595.1 Eubacteriales bacterium | reverse complement strand
GTTTTCTTTTGCTTACTTTTCTTTTTCAAAAGAAAAGTAAGCGCGTCCCTTCGCGTCCCCGTCCTTATTCCTGCGGATAAACGAAGGTCTGCTCTCGGCTGTTGAGTGCCGCAAGATATCGTTTGCACTCGGCTTTTGCCGCATCAAGAGACAATTCACGGTAATTTCCGCATTCCTTTCTCGATGCGCCGAACGTTACAGATTCGTGGTCAATAACATTCATAAGTGCCTTTTTTACTTCTTTAAGAACGGTTTCATTATCAAGAATGCGTACAAGAAGATAAAAGCCCGTGCGGCAACCCATAGGCCCGAAATATATTACTTTTGCGCCTATATCCGAATTTCTTATGTAGGTCGCGAACATATGCTCGAGTGAGTGCATGGTTATATGGTCCATATAATCGTCGGCATTAGGCTTGCGCGTGCGCAGGTCGTAGGTCGTGATGTCACCGTCAATACGGGAGACGTATATTCCCTCCGTTATAAAATCGTGATCAACGCAAAAGCTTGTGATCCTTTCCATTTGTTGTAACTCCTTTTTGTTTTAGCTATGTGTAAATATTATATCACGCCATTTGATAAAAGTCAATCGTATTATAGAGTCAAGCCTTTACAAAAAGGCAAAATTGTGATATAATTTATAAAGTAAAAACATTAAGAAGTGAGAAGAAAATGACAAACCGAAAAAAACTTGGAATATATATTCATATACCGTTTTGTCTGCGAAAATGCTTTTATTGCGATTTTTGCTCTTTTCCCAATTCGGATATGACGTTGGTCTCAAAATATTGTGACGAGCTTTGCAGACGGATAAAGGAAAAGGCGATCGATTGCCGAGAATATACCGTTGATACCGTATATTTCGGCGGCGGTACACCGACTCTTTTGCCTGTAGGGGAGTTCGGAAAGCTTTTTGATACTTTAAAAGAAAGCTTTAATATTGAAAACAGTGCGGAGATAACCGTAGAGTGCAATCCCGCAACGGTAGATAAGACTTATTTTGAGGAGCTTTTGTCGCTTGGAGCAAACAGACTCAGCATAGGTCTTCAAAGCGCAAATGAAAACGAGCTTTCCTCTCTTGGCAGAGCGCATAGCTTTAACGATTTTCTTGTGGCTTTTTCGGATGCACGAGAGGCGGGATTTAAAAATATAAGTGTAGACCTTATGTACGGCATACCCGAGCAAACGCAGGAGAGCTTTGAATATTCTATTGAGCGTGTCCTTGAACTTTGCCCCGAGCATATCTCTTCGTATGGCTTGAAAATAGAAGATAATACCGTTTTTGCGAAAATAAAAGACAATCTCGTTTTACCGAACGAGGATGATGAATTTTTGTTTTATAAAATTCTTACAGATAAACTGGCGCAAAACGGGTATCATAAATATGAGATCAGTAATTTCTCACGCGAGGACTTTGAGTCAAAACATAATACGCGCTACTGGCTCGGAGAGGAGTATATCGGATTCGGTGTGGCGGCACATTCGTTTTTTAACGGTGAGAGATACGGTAATAGCCGCGATATAAAAGCTTTTATTGAGGGTAAGGATATAACAATTGAGCGAAGGAGGCTTTCTGCGCACGAATCGGATGAAGAGTACGTGATGCTTCGTTTGCGTCTTGCTTTAGGTATAGATACGGCAGAGTTCGAGAGAAGATTTGGCGAAAGCTTTACGCACAGATATCCTTACGTTAATTTGATGCTGAAAGAGGGCTTTATGCAGGAGACAGATGGTCGTGTAAGCTTTACGGATAAAGGCTTTTTCGTCAGTAATTATATATTGTCGGAAATGCTTGACCTTGAATGAAGTAAATTTTAAAAGTATCAAAAACATATTGACAATTCGAGAAAAATAATATAAAATATAATCAGTTCAAGATAATAAAAGGAGGTAACAGAACATGGAAGAAAAAGAGATGAACGAAATGTCTGAATACATCACTCTTACTGATGAAGATGGCAACGAATACGAATTTGAATTGCTCGCAGAATGCGAAAAGAACGGTAATACCTATTATGCGGTTATCGAAGTAAAGGACAGCACTGATAACGCAAATGAGGATATCCTTGAGTACGTTGTTCTTAAGCGCGCTGTTGAGAACGGTGAGGAGATACTCGCTACTATCGATGATGATGACGAGCTTGACGATATCGCAGATTATTTTGATGACCTTTTCTCGCAGGAAATAGATTACGATAATAACTGATAAAGGTTCTTATTTTCAATTTATCAGCATAATTTAGATTGTGTTTGCTTTAACTTTGATTTTACTGACATGAGAAAGTAAAACTCATGCAAATGCTTTCTTTTGCTTACTTTTCTTTCGCGAAAGAAAAGTAAGTCCTGCTTAGTTTGTGATGGTCGGCGTAAAGACCCACATCAGATTAAAGGAGTCCGAAAGTGAGTTCGACTGTGGTTTGCAGACCTCCCTTTTTCCTCCTCGATTGACTTGTCTCGACAGGGAAGAAGGACGTTGGGAGCAGTAAAGCATGAGATAGGACACCGCCTTGCACAAGCAGGGTTTCTCTATTCCGATCACACGGCTCGGTGGGATATCGAAGAGTTATATTCGCCTGTGGCGAGTTATGCTGCAAAAACAAAAAAGAACGAAACGTTTTTACCGTTTCGTTCTTTTTTGTTATTATCTTTGGTCAAGCGGAATGTATTCCTGCTCCTTGAATATACACTTGTATGCGGGACGAATGATCCTTTTTGCAGTATGGAACTCCTCGATTCTGTGAGCGCACCAACCCGAAACACGAGCGATAGCGAAGAGGGGAGTGTACATCTCAACAGGAATATCGAGCATGCGATAAACAAGACCCGAATACAAATCGACGTTTGCGCACATAGGCTTGTTGATTCCCTTGTAAGCCGCAAACAACTCGGGAGTTGTACGTTCAATAGTTTCGAGAAGCTGGAAGTCGTCTCCGAATCCTTTCTTGTAAGCAAGGTCTTTGGCGTACTTTTTAAGAAGAACTGCACGGGGGTCGGTCTTGGTATATATTGCGTGACCCATACCGTAGATCTTGCCCGAACCGTCACCACCATTGTGATTCAAAATATCCGTAAGAATGTGCTTGATCTCGTCCTCATCGTGAATATCACGGAGATTTTCCTTAATGTAATCAAACATTTCCTGAACCTTGATGTTCGCGCCGCCGTGAAGCGGACCCTTAAGCGATCCGATACCTGCGGAGATAGCCGAATACGTGTCCGTACCCGAGGACGAAAGAACGCGGCAAGAGAAGGTCGAGTTGTTACCGCCGCCATGCTCTGCGTGTATTACCATACAGAGATCAAGGAGACGAGCCTCTTCCTCTGTGTATTTCTTGTTGGAGCGAAGAATACGCAAGAAGTTTTGAGCGGTGCTCAAGTCATCGTGAGGCGTGTGAAGATTAAGGCTCTTGTCAAAAAAGTAATTGCGATAAACTGCATAGGAGTGTGCTGCGATAACGGGCAGACGTGCGATTATCTCAATGCTCTGACGGAGCATATTCTCAAGACTTGTATCGTCGGGATTTTCGTCATAAGCGTAAAGTGCAAGAACACCGGTAGCCATCTTGTTCATTATAGAACGAGAAGGAGCTTTCATAAGTATATCCTCGGTAAAACGAGGAGGGAGATGGCGATAGTGAGAAATAAGAGCGTTGAAATCGTTAAGCTCATCAGCAGTCGGAAGCTTTCCAAAGAGAAGCAGATATACACATTCTTCAAATCCGTATCTGTTTTCGCTGCTGAAGCCTTCGATCATTTTTGACATATCGAATCCGCGGTATTCGAGCTTGCCGTCATCGGCACGTTTTTCACCCTCATAAACGACGTAACCGTGAACGTTACCGACCTTGGTAACACCCGCCATAACGCCTGTGCCGTCCATTTCACGAAGACCACGTTTTACGCGGTAGTTGTCAAATGCTTGTTGAGGAACTGTATTAGTTTCAGCTGCTGCGTTAGCGCAGTTTTCAAATACGCGCTTGAACGCATTTTCATCTATATTGTTAGATTTGTTAAATTTGAGTTTGTTATCCATACGGTACCTCCGTGTTAAGATGAAAATATAACATTTAACATTATATCATACGAGAGTGCTTTTTGCAAGAATAAAGATGCAAAAATTCAAAATGTTTACAAAAAATTAATACACTCCAAGAAAAACAAGAACTTTGGTTCTTGTAAGTGCAGGTTTTTGCTAAAAAAATTCAACCGAAGTGTAAAAGAAAGGTCGTTCGGTTTGAACGACCTTCCTTTTAAAGCGAATCAATTATTTTTTTCATTTCGTTAAGCTTTTTATCTATATCTTGCATAAGATGGATCTGAACATGAGTGCGAACGATATTGTGCTCGGGATATTTGATTTTGAAATAGACGTCTCCGTTAAGATAATCGGTCATAAATCGAAGCGCAAGCTCATACGACAGAATGAATACCGATATCGGCAAAAGTTCTTTTTCTTTATCTGTTATCGCATCACCGATACCGAGAAGAAATCCGGTGGCAAATTCTTTAAACAAATCGATGTTTAGCCAGACGTTTGAAAGATCTTTATCATCTTCAACTCCGTTGTTGGCGGCATAGCGAACGCTGTCTCCAAAATCATAAAGCAGAGAACCGGACATTACTGTATCGAGGTCTATAACGCATATGCCTTTGCCCGAAGTATTATCGATAAGAACGTTGTTGAGCTTCGTATCGTTATGTGTAACTCGGACGGGAATATCACCGTTATCAAGCGCGCTTGTAATAATGGAAGCACGGTCTGCGTATTGACGAAGTACTTCGATATCGTCTGCAACGCTTTTAGCTCTGCCTGCAGCGTCGAGTGCAACCGCTTCCTCAAACGCTTTGTAACGCGCGACTGTATTGTGAAAATCGGGAATAGTTTCGTATAGCGTTTCGGCGGGATAATCTCCGAGCTGTCTTTGGAATTCACCGAAGGCGACTGCCGCTTCGTAAAGCAAGCCTTCTTTTTCGACAGAATCGTAAGCGGTAGTGTTTTCTACGCATTTGTACATGCGAAAAGCATTTCCGTCCTTGTCGCTATAGAAGTTTTTACCGTCTTTGGACTTAACGAAGGATAATGTTCTTCGCTCGGGAGCGATACCTTGCTTTTTTAGCGTGTTGGCAACGAAGTTTGTTACTCCAAATACGTTATCCATTAATTGTTCGGGATTTTTGAAAACATAGGTGTTGATCTTTTGAAGCACATAGGAGTCCTTGTTTTCGAGAGTTACTAAAAATGTCGAATTTATATGACCGCTTCCAAAAGGAATAGCCGATACCGCTTTGCAGGCTATATCAAATTGAGAACAAATTGAAAGTATTTCTTCTGTTTGCATGGCTAATGTCTCCATTCAGATAAATATATTTTCAAATTTATGCAATATCTTTTAATATTTTAACATATAGCATGCTTTTTTGCAATAGTTTTAACAAAATTATTATTAAAAATGATGTGGGAACTTTTAAAATAAATGAAAACTCTTGACAAAATCTACAATATAGTTTATAATATCAGCAAAGGCGGCAGGAACGGTTTTGAAAAAAATGGTATCCCGGTGCCTAAATTGTGTTACTTTGAAATCTTCAAACGAGGTATAAAAAATTATGACCGTAAAAGTTCCCGAAATATTTGGATGTATGGTATTTAACGATGACGTAATGCGCGAACGTCTTCCAAAAGAGGTTTATAGATCTCTGACAAAGACCATCGCGACAGGACGAGCTATCGACGCTTCTATTGCGGACGTGGTTGCAAATGCTATGAAGGACTGGGCGATAGAGAAGGGCGCGACCCACTATACGCATTGGTTCCAGCCTCTCACGGGCGTTACCGCGGAAAAGCACGACTCCTTTATATCTCCTATCGGGAACTGTAAAGTCGTTATGGAATTTTCGGGTAAAGAGCTTATAAAGGGAGAAAGCGATGCTTCTTCTTTCCCGTCGGGCGGTTTGAGAGCTACCTTTGAGGCAAGAGGATATACCGCTTGGGATCCCGCATCTTACGCGTTCGTAAAGGACGGTACGCTCTATATTCCCACTGCGTTTTGCTCCTATACGGGAGAGGCGCTTGATACGAAAACTCCCCTGCTCCGCTCTATGAACGCGATCAGCCGCGAGGGCTTGCGCATAGTTCGCCTTTTCGGAGATACGACGGCGGAGAGGATAACCACGACTGTCGGAGCCGAGCAGGAATACTTCCTTGTTAACGAGGAGCATTTCAAGGCAAGGCGCGATCTTTACTATTGCGGAAGAACGCTTTTCGGCGCGCCCGCAATAAAGGGACAGGAGATGGAGGATCACTATTTCGGAGCGCTCCGCCCCAAGGTCAGCGCATTTATGCAGGAGCTT
>JAZNEM010000056.1:0-7429 GCA_045588595.1 Eubacteriales bacterium | reverse complement strand
AAATCAAAATTTATCGGCATATGTTCGCTCGAACTCCGTAGGGGAGACCTGTGGTCTCCCGCGGGCGAACAAAGTTCGCCCCTACGGTGTTTGGGTTAAATTTTTGCGTTATTGCGTAGCCGTTTCATTTGATTTTGTATTTATCAAACCCACCGACAAATCAAAATTTGAAACAGATAAATTGCGGTTTATCGGGGAGTTTTATAAACATGGTATAGCGCAACAAGTCGGGTTTTGACCGAGTTACTTGTTACTCGTAGTTACTTGTTACTCGCAAATTCGCGGGACGCAACCGCGAACCGACTTGTTGACTGGGGTGCGAAGCTCCCCACAGTTGCAGAAACAACTCGCAAAATCAAAAATAAAAATTCAGACAAAAATGATTTAAACTGACCTTAGCACATTTATTAATTGCGGGGGTAAAAATGAAAACTATTATTGTAGATATGATGGGCGGAGATAAAGCGCCCGCGGAGACCGTCAAGGGCGTTGCTCTTGCGGCAAAGGAATTTGAAGCAAAATACATACTTGTCGGAAAAAAGGACGAGCTTTTAGAGGTGGCGGATGCCAACAAAATATCGCTCGACGACTTTGAAATAGTCGATACACCGACTGTAATTACTATGGACGACTCCCCGATAAGCGTAACTCGAGCAAAATCGGATTCTTCAATGAGTGTGGCTCTCCATATGCTCGCAGAGGGCAAGGGAGATGCCGTTGTAAGTACGGGTAACACGGGAGCACTCTTTACGGGCGCTACACTTATAGTCCGCAAAATGAAGAATTTGAGACGCCCCGCTATTGCGGCACTTCTGCCTATGCAGCCACCCGTTCTTCTTCTCGATTCGGGTGCTAATATTTCGGTAACGCCCGAGTATCTCGAGCAGTTTGCCGTAATGGGCTCGGCTTATATGAAGTATATTCACGGACTTGAAAGCCCAAGAGTCGGACTTCTCAATAACGGAGAGGAAGCTCACAAGGGTACGCAGCTTCAAGTTGATACTTACAAGCTTTTGAGCGAAAACGAGGATATAAACTTCGTAGGAAACGTTGAAGGAAACAGAGTAATGTCAAATGTTTGCGACGTTCTCGTCGCTGACGGATATACGGGAAATATATTTTTAAAGACTATGGAGGGCATGGGCAAGCTTATGCTCAAGACCCTTAAGGGACTTTTTTATACGAACGCAAAGACCAAGGTCTGCGCTCTTATCGTGCAGAATCAGATAAAGGACGTCAAGAAAAAGTTCGATACGCGCGAGTTTGGCGGAGCACCCATTCTGGGAATCTCCAAGCCTGTAATAAAGGCTCATGGCTCGTCGGACGCAAAGGCGTTCAAGAACGCTATTCGTCAGGCTATCGCTTTCTCGGAAGCTGACCTTACCGCTGATATGGAAGCAATGCTTGCTTCTCTTGCTGAGCGCAAGAAGACTCAAAAAGAGTCAAAGGAATGATTTAAAAACACCGAAAGGAGAGGAACATGCAACAGATCGAGATCGGAAAATTAGAAAAAACGATCGGATATAAATTTTTTGACGAAAATTTATTGATACAAGCTCTTACACATTCGTCGTACGCAAATGAGCTTAAGGCAAAAAAGCAGAACGCGGTCTGCAACGAGAGACTTGAGTTTCTTGGTGATTCCGTTCTTTCGATAGTCGTAAGCGAATTTCTTTTTAACAAATTCGGAAACTTGCCCGAGGGCGAGCTTACACAGCGCAGAGCCGCGCTCGTGCGCTCGCAAGCGCTTGCTTCATACGCAAGAGAGATACGGCTTGGAGATTATCTTTATCTTGGACGCGGTGAAGAAAAGTGTAATGGCAGACAAAAGCGCTCTAATTTGGAAGACGCGTTTGAGGCACTGCTTGCCGCTATGTATCTTGACGCGGGAGAGTGCGGTCTTGACGTTATAAGAAGCTTTTTGATCCCCATCGTCGCAAAAGAGCTTGAGCAAAATTACAGCCCCATAAACAACGATGCAAAGACCGAGCTTCAACAGCTCATTCAGCAAGCGGAGGGCGATTTCCTTGAGTACGTAACGGTCAAGGAAAGCGGTCCTGATCACGACAAAGTCTTTGAGGTCGAAGCGCGCTTGAATACCAATATTATCGGTAAAGGTGTCGGAAAATCTAAACGCGAAGCCGAGCAGAACGCCGCTCGCGAGGCTCTAGCCCTTTTCGGCGAGGTCGAATAGGATGCAGGGGATGCGCAAGGGGAACTTTTTGAAAAACTCCTTCGCTTCGCTACGGGGCATGAACAAAGTTCATGCTCGTCCCCTTGACCCCTCAAAAACTTCCTTGAAGGAGTTTATTGCGTTATTCGGTTAGTTAAATTAAAAAAATATTGCTTTTTATAGTTACATTTTAATAGAACGGACAGTCGAGGACGCCTGTCCCTACATAGAGTTATATAAAATCGAACGATTTTTCGTCGCCTTATGGCGAGTTATATGTAAACGATTTTCTCCATATCTTGTAGGGACAGGCGTCCTCGACTGTCCGTTCATTAGATCAAAGCAAAATATATGGACGGTTTCGTATGATATCACACAGAACCGTCCTTGGTTTTATTTAGTCTTTATCATATGAGTGGGAGCATACATCTGTCTTTTTGCAATTTGGGCATTTTACTCTAAAGCCATTTGTTACATAAAACGCAGGAATCTTGTACCAAACCTGATGCATTTTTATCATAAATTTATGTCCGCAGTTTGGACAAACGAAAGGTTTGTCTAACAAATCTTGAATTTCTGCAATAATGGGATATTGTTTTACAAAAAATAATATTATGGGTAAAATGACGATCAATGCCACAAAAATAAATACAATAATAAACATATACTATTTCCACTTTCCCATTGATTCACGGCGTTCTTGTTCTCGCAATTCTTTTTCCATTAATTGTTCATTTAGTTGTTTCAGTCGTTTTCTTTCTTTGATATACGCGATCTTCTCTTGATATTCTTTGAAAATGAAGATAGCTTGAGGAATTAAGAAAACAATTAAAGCGATCGGCATTTGAGCAGGTTTTGAGGTCAATAATATGCATGGCAGATACAAGGGAGTAACACTATAATACGTTGCCAACATTCTATTGAAATTTTTCTCGTATTCAGCCGTAAACGTGTACTCTTGATTTTTGCGAAGAAGAATAATATCCAAACGTCTTATGAAGTATGCGCTGAATCTCAAATAGTTGCCTTTATTCTGATATATATATGCCAAAAGACCGTACAGTAAATGAAAAACAAGCAAACATATAGCGGGAATAGAGTATTTCGTTATTTGAAGATCTTTCATGAATATCAACATAGGCAAAATGCTGACCATAATAATGACACAAAATACTATTAAGTTGATCAACTTGTATTTTCTCATTTTAGCACCTCGATTTACTCTTTGTTTCATTATAGCATAAAAAAACAAGTAAGTCAATGATATTTTGACATATATGTTTTAATAAACACTAAAAACATATAAAACGCGAAGAACGGTTCTGCGTGTGATACCACACACAGAACCGTCCTTTGTATTACAAACAGTTATTTATAAATAAGCCATTGTTTTGCTTTCTTTTTGAGGAGTTACCGCAGGTTAATCCTGCTTTTTTCGAAATTAGCACAAACTAACAGTAAATATATATACCCCATGTTTTGTTTTCTTTTGCTTACTTTTCTTTTTCAAAAGAAAAGTAAGCGCGTTCCTTACGCCTTTTCAAAGCCGACGAGGATGCCGCCCTTTTCGGCGTAAAAGCTGCAAAGACCGCGAAGCTTATGAATTTCTATTTGTGCGGTTTTGAATTTGGCAAGTATCATATTTTTCAACTGCTCTGCCGCGGAAAGATTTTGACAGTGACCTATGCTTATCTTACCCGAACGGAAGCCCTCGGATTCAAGCGATTCGAGCAAGACCTCAAGCGAACGTTTTTCGCCTCTGCTTTTATGCATCGGCTGAAGAGTGCCTTCGTCACTTGCCTTGCCGACTATACATATTCCCGCGATACCGACAAGCTTTGCGACGATAGGAGAAACTCTGCCGTTGTTGGCAAAGGTTTTTAGGGATTTAAGCATAAAGACAAGCCCTGTTTTCTTCAAATACTTTGTGATCTCGGCGCAAATATCCTCATAGGAGCTCCCCTTTGCTATAAGTTCCTCTAATTTTTTTACAACAAGCGTAACTTCAGGTCCGGCAGATAGGGTATCTATTACAAAAACACGTTTTCCCTCGTTGTCCGATTCGTATATCTGCTTTGCGGCACAAGCGGAATTGAAGCTTCCCGAAAGACCGCTCGTTATCGTTACGCAAAAAATATCGTCCGCGTCGCCGAATGCGTCGAGCCAATCGCCTGTATTTGGGCAAGAGGATTTTGACTTTCCCTTATATTTATCAAAATACTCGACCATAGCCTCTGTGTTGAGCAATGGGGTGTCAATAAATTCCTGCTCGGCAGTAATGATCTTCATCGGTGCGCAAGCAAACTCAGTGCGCTTTAATTCAAACAAATCGCAGGACGAGTCTGCAACGATCTTAATTTTTCTCATGATTTTCCTCCGTATAGGCCTTTGTCGATTTTTGATATTTGTTGAGAGGTCAACAAAACACTGCTATATTATACCATGAAGTTGTTGAGTTGTCAACGATTTTGGAGGATTTATGTTCGAAAAATTTTTATGTATTGGCAGTTTTTTGTCAAAATAAAGTATAAAATACACTCAAAATGCGTTATAAGCTGAATAATATCATGTGAATATAAAAATGTAAAGCATTTGTATAAATGGAAAAATAGGGCGCATAATAATATCAGCAAAAAAACGAAAGGAGTTTTTTATGGCACAGATAACGACTAAAGAGTTGGGTTCTCTTTCCGACCTTTTAACGATGGAGGAAAATCTTATCGCAAAATGTAAACAGTATGCGTCTGAAACGACGGATATGGCTCTTAAGAGCCAGTACGAGCAGTGCGCTACGAAGCATCAGAATCATTTTAACACGATGGTGTCGAACTTAAAGTAAAAAAGAGAGGTAAAGAGATGCAACAGAATTGTAATAGCGGATTTGACGAAAAGGCGCGCCTTATGGATATGCTCAATTCCGAAAAGCAGATGACGGCAATATACAATACGTCCTTGTGTGAGAGCGAAACGATGGCGGTAAGAAACTGCTTGTCCTCGATTCTTGAGGAGGAGCATAAAATGCAGAACGAGCTTTTTTTGCAAATGAAGAGCCGAGGCTGGTATCAGACCGAGCCTGCAGAGCAGACAAAACTCGAACAGGCACAGCAGAATTTTTGCACGGCTTGTAATATAGGATAATAAAACACGGAGCGAGAAAAATTTCTCGCTCATTTTTTATGGATTCAAATTTTTATTTATCGGGGACGCGTTCGAGAATTTTCTTAAAAGAAAGTTCTTGAGCTCTCAAAGAATTTCTTGAGAAGGATTTTTTGCGTAGCCGTTATAGCTATACAAAACCTTATTTTTGAAAGTTTTTGAAGGGAGTTTGAGGAAAACTTTTTCCAAAAAGTTTTCCTCATCGCGTCCTTCGCATCCTCCTAGACAAACCGCAATTTGTTTGAAAATATATTCGATTTGAAAGCATTTTCAGAGTCTACCTTGACAGCGTATATTTTATATGTTAAAATAAAAATAAGCTATAATTTGATTTTGAATAAGGAGGATATCTCAATGAAAACCAAAACCAAAATTTTTATTGCTATCGGTGTGTTTTTTGTATGCCTTCTTATTGCATGGGCTTGGTGTGAGCTGTCGGGAAGCGAATATTATAATTACAAAGGTTACGTTGTTGATATCGCGGAAGAGAATGGAGATACTGTTATTGTTACGCTTTATGGAAACACAGAATCACGCTTTACAATAAAATGGTATACAAGAGAAAAATATAAAAAAGATAATAAAGAAATTGAGGTAGGAGATATAGTAAGGCTGACCACCACACGTTATAGCGATGCAAATATAAAGAAAATGTCGGTAGAACATGGATATTCAACGACGGGTAAATTGGTTTACATCAATGAACTTCCCGATCGTCCATTCATATTAGCAACCGATCCAACGACAAAGATCAAGTATTTATTTGATATTATAATGCTTTGCGGCGGAGATCCTTTTAAGAATATTGAAATGGGAGATACGGTTAAGCTTTATCACTCATATCCTATTAACAGTTATACGATAGCTGCGCAGGGAGAAGCTGTTGAAGGTGTTTTGAACGATACAAGCGGACTTAACGAGGAAGATATAGATTTTATTGAATCAAAAGGATATACTGTGAAAAAATAATAAACAAGACTTGCGTTAAATGAATGACGCAAGTCTTGTTTTGTTATACTTATATTTTCATAATTCCCTTATATTCAAGAAGCTTGATGAAAAGTCCGCCTTGAACGGTACGGTTGTGGAAGCCATGTGTGAGAGGATCATTTTCGTGTCCGCCCGAAACGTAGGTGCGGCTCACGTAGGTCTTCTGCTTAGCAGTGAGTGTCCAATAATAGTCGGTCATAGGAACGCGGGTGATGGAGAAGTTGAATGCGTTCCACATAGGCTCGATAAGCGCCTCAAAGTCGGCACGATCCTCGGCGAGCGTTGCCGTCCAGACCGTCCAGTCGCTCTTTGTGTAAGGCTGTCTGTTGTCAAGCGGCAGACCGTAGGGCTGTATATGCTTTTTGTAGCTTGCTACTTCCGATGCGATAACGTCACGGGGCATGATGTTCGTGCCAAAGAGCTTATCCCAAACAATATTGTACTTCATTGAGAAGGTGTTAGGCGCGTCAAACGCGAGGCGGTAGCTTCCGTCTCCATTTGAAGCGCGCTTTGCCCAATCAAGAGCCATATCGCGAGCGAGCTTCATGTACTTTCTTTCGTCGCGCTTGTTGCCCATCATTCCGTAAATGATGCCGAGTCCCGCGATACCCATGATAGCCTTCAAGGAGAGGTTGCAGTTATGAGCCATATGACCCGCAAAGTCGTCTGTGCAGAGCTGATTTTCAGGGTCTCTGCCGTTCTCTATAAGGTATTTGACCCACTGTTCAAGAACGTCAAGATGCTCTTTGGCAAATGAGGTATCCTTTGTAGCGATAGCGACAGCGGCTTCCATAACGAGCATATTTCCGCATTCCTCAACAGGCATTTGCTTTTCGTACTTCATGACCTTTGTGTATACGTCGTAGCCGTACATCTGACCGTTAAGTACAGGGTATCTTCCAGCATCATGAGGAGCGAAATCGTACTTATATTCCTTTTTCCATACGTCCATAGCCGCGTATTTGTAGATAGGGCGCATCATACCCTTGACTAGCTCGGGGTTGTAGATAAGGAAGAGAGGAATAGAGGGGTAGCTTACGTCAACAGTTGCCGCGCAGCCGTTGGAGAAGCACTCCTTGGAGATAAGTCGGAGGCCAAGCGGTCTTAGGA
>JAZNEM010000055.1:0-2836 GCA_045588595.1 Eubacteriales bacterium | reverse complement strand
ATGGCTACGATCCGACTTAATAATTATATCTCGTAAAGGAGTTGAAACAAGAATATTGAAATTCAAAAAGTTGCGAATTATTCTAATAGCCGTTCTGACGGTCATAATCGGTATTTCTGCTTTCAATATAATCAAGATTACCCACGATTACAAAACGGCTGACAAAGCCAATACAGAGCTTCAGGAACGATTTGTGCAAGAGGTAGATCCTACTAAACCTATGGCCGATGAAGAACAGATACAAGTGCCCATCAGCGTTGATTTTAATGCACTGAAGCAGGAAAACAGTGATATTGTCGGCTGGATATACTGTCCCGACACACCTATTAACTATCCGGTTGTTAGGGGTAAAGACAATAACCAATACCTCCGCGCCGATCTAAACGGAAAATATCTTGTAAGCGGAACTATCTTTACCGACTACCGTAACGGAGAGGTTGGTGCGGATCCCAACTATATCGTGTACGGTCATAATATGAAGAATGCCACCATGTTCGGAACGTTGGTAAAATACAAAGAGCAATCCTACTACGATTCACACCCTGTACTGTACTTCTTAACGCCGGAGGCAAACTATATAATCGAGTTGAGTGCCGGCGCTGTTGTAAAGCGTGACTCTGATATATACCAAACTACACCCAAGAATAGTACGATAGCAAATATTACCGCAAGTTCTACCTTTGATTCCAACATAGAGCTTGCCGAAGGAGAAACAATTATTACTTTGTCAACCTGCTCGTATGAATTTAACAACGCAAGATATGTTGCTATTGGAAGATTAACAAGAATATAGAAAAAAGCAGTTATCTCTCACCTAATAGGGAAGAGTAACTGCTTTTCTTATTTATCCATATTTTCCACAAAGTTTTTAACACGTGCCAAATCCAGCGATACGATCAACTGCCTGGCGCCTTTATGTTTCGTTATGTAAGAAGGATTATTCAACCTAACATAGCCGGTAAGCTGTTCGTATGGGTCGTAGCCTTTTTCCTGCAATGCAGCCACGATAAGCTCCATTGCAGATATAAATTCTTTATCGGTCAAATTGCTCGCCTCCCATACTGTATCAAACCAAAACTATTTCTTATTATATCAATCATCAAACAAGGTTTCAATATTTTTACTTAAATATGGTGATGCGGATATTTTTCATACTCTTTAATAAACCGGTCAGGGGATGCTTTTAACAGCTGCTCTGCGGCTTTTCTTGTTGATATAGCATCATCAATATCCATGAAACGACCTATCCGGTATCGTATCCCTTTGTAACAGATATTGACGTCCCATTTCCCACTATAAAAAGAAACACCAGGACATCCACTTGTATTATTGCTTCGTTTTGCAGCAGATGCCGGAGTATTATTCACAGTCCATCCAGCGCTTGCAAACTTCTTTTTCGGTTCGGTACGTCTGTTTGGGAGCTGCGGAAATGATTTCTCTAACTCTGTATAGAAGTCCAGCAATCCTTGTGCATCAGCAATAACAAGTTCTTTTGCTCTCGCACGTGCTTTAACAGCATCATTGATATCAAAATAACTGCCAAGGGAGTAACGGATACCTTTATATGTAATGTGTGCCTGCCACTTATCTCTTTTAGGAGATACACCGGTATAGCCACTACTGGAGCGTGTGCTTTCGACTTTTTCGGTCATACTCTGCACAATACTCGTTCCACCATAATATTTCCGTGATGCTTTTAATGCTTCACCCTTTAAGCAACCGCAGCTTAGTGTGTTACCAAGCAGGGCTCTTGTTGCAGGGAGCTCGACAGTATTTCCGCACTTGCACTCAAATAACCATACATAGTCGCCGCGATGCTTTTCTCCGGTTGGTTCAATCGCCGTCAAATAACCGAAGGTCATTCCGGCAATATCTTTTGCTTTTCCTTTGTTAAAGCGAATCACCGAGCAACCTACGTAATCCAGATAGCGATTTATGTATTTGACGTAATTCAGAATCGTAATGGACGCATACCCATTGCTTTCCATAGCCTTGCGCCATTCCAAAAGCCGTTCTTTTGTTACGTTCTTATCATCGGGAAGAAAGTCATACAGAACCTTTACTGCTCCCTTAAATCGGCGCTGCATATTTTCAGATGCATTGTTGCTATTTTTTTCGTGCAGAAGAAAAGAGGCCATTGTTTGGGGTGTCATATGATGACGTATTTCAGCTATTTGTTTTGCAATCATCCTATAACACCTCTTTTCTTAATCTGTTTGTCCTATTTCTGCAAGGAAGGCACCATAGTATTCTTCCTCGGCACGCTTGCGTGCTGCAACGGCATCCTCGAACCTTGCATAAGTACCAAAGTTCATAATTTTGCCTTTGAACTTTAATCTTGCTCGGTATTTATTTGTCTTTTTCTCGTAATATACACCACGACAACCGCTTGTATTTGCAGCAGTAGGATCCATATTACGCAGTTTTGTAATTTGTGTACCACCAACAAAACCTGCCGATTTCCGTGCTGTTTCTGCTGCATATAATCCTTGGCAAGCTTTACACATACTCTCTTCCGGATTGGTAAGCGTATCAGTGGCTTTATATGTAATGGCGCCGCACTCACAGCGGCATTCCCACATTGGTGTTGTTCGTGCACCACGGGGATTTCTTTTATCGGAACGCCCGAGTACTGTGAGCTTGCCGAAAACTTTCCCCGTAAGGTCAGGAGATTTCTTACAACCGCAATTTGTCGTTCTGCCACTACGCAGATTGCCTGTTGTCGCAATATGTTCTCCACCGCAGTCGCATTTACAAAGCCATCGCCGTTGTCCCCTTGAAGTAGAAGACAACTGTTCTACCACGGTCAATTTCCCAAATTTATGACCTATTAAAG
>JAZNEM010000054.1:0-5890 GCA_045588595.1 Eubacteriales bacterium | reverse complement strand
TGTACCGTATTTATGAATTCGTCGGTAAAGCAATCACAACGCGATGGCGCGACTGTCGAAGACATTTCTGCGGGACTTTCGGTGAGTGTAGTGAAAAATGCAATATACAAGGTCATTCGCGCGACGAGTGCGGAGGAGCTTGGAGAAAATATAGTCGTTCAAGGCGGTACGTTTTACAACGATGCCGTTCTGCGCGCCTTTGAACAGGAGCTTTCTCGGAACGTAATTCGCCCCGCGATCGCGGGACTTATGGGTGCATACGGTGCGGCTCTTTACTCAAAGAGAATAAAAAATAGCACTCTCATGCAAAGAGGGGAGCTTGAAAAATTCGAGCATACCTCACGCTCCGCGGTCTGTAAGGGCTGTACTAACAACTGTCACTTGACGGTCAACACGTTCAGCGGCGGCAAAAAATTTATTTCGGGAAATCAGTGTGAGCGCGGACTCGGACTTGAAAAGGTGTCCGAGACGATACCCAACCTTCACGCCTTTAAGAGAGAATATCTTACCGGTCTCCAAAAGGAAAACGCAAACGCGAAGAGGGGAACTCTCGGACTTCCGCTCTCCCTTGGAATGTACGAGCTGTTACCTCTTTGGTATTCGCTTTTCTCGGAGCTTGGCTTTGACGTACGCGTTTCTTCTATGTCTACAAAGCGCACTTACGAAAAGGGGCAGTTCTCGATACCTTCGGATACGGCGTGCTATCCCGCAAAGATAATGCACGGACACATCGAGGAGCTTGTCGAGGGCGGTGTTGACGCTATCTTCTATCCTTGCCTTACTTACAATATAGACGAGGGCGTTTCGGACAACCATTACAACTGTCCTGTAGTAGCTTATTACTCTGAGCTTCTCGGAGGAAATATGGAATCGCTCGCTCGCATTAAGTTCTTGTATCCGTATTTGAATATAAACTCTAAAAAGGAGCTTGTCCGCGGACTTTTCGAATATTTGTCGAAATTTTATCCCGATATTACGAAAAAAGAGATTCGCCATGCCGTAAAGGTTGGCTTCTCGGAATACGACAGCTACATGGCGGCACTGCGGAGCGAGGGCGAGAGGGCACTCGCGTATGCCCGCGCTAACGGCAAGAGAATAATGGTGCTTGCGGGCAGACCTTATCACGCTGACGCGGAGATAGGTCACGGCATCGACAAGCTTGCTGTTTCTCTTGGCTTTGTAGTCGTGAGCGAGGACAGTATCTGTCACCTTGCAGAGCCTGTTTCCGTGCGTGTGCTCAATCAATGGACGTATCACGCGCGCCTTTACAGAGCGGCAAAGTACGTCTCGGAGCACAGTGATGCGGAGCTCGTTCAGCTCGTTTCGTTCGGTTGCGGAGTGGACGCTATAACGACAGACGAGGTGCGCTCGATACTTGAGTCAAAAGGTAAATTTTACACCCAAATAAAAATAGACAAAATAACCAATCTCGGTGCGGTAAAGATACGCTTGCGCAGTCTTATCGGTGCTCTTGAACAGTAAGGGGGATATTATGAAAAAAGAAGTGACTTATATTCCTTTCACAAAGGAAATGAAAAAGGATTATACCATTCTTATCCCCAATATGCTTCCTATGCACTTTAAGTTCATAGAAAAGGTGTTTGGACTTTATGGTATCAAGTCGGAGCTTTTGCTCACGCAAGGTCAGCACATAAAGGACACGGGACTTAAATACTGCCACAATGACACCTGCTATCCCGCAATTCTCGTTATAGGACAGTTTATAGACGCGCTCCAAAGCGGAAAATACGACCCTGAAAAGACCGCACTTATAATGTTCCAGACGGGCGGCGGCTGCCGTGCCTCGAATTACATAAATCTTATCAGAAAGGCAATAGTAAAGGCGGGATATCCAAACGTTCCCGTTATCTCGTTCAGCTTTTCGGGACTTGAGAAGCATTCGGGCTTTAAGCTCACGCTTCCTATGATTCACAGAATGATGTACGGTATTTTTTACGCTGACTTGCTCATGCTTTTGCGTAATCAATGCCGTCCCTATGAGATAAAGTCGGGAGAGAGCGAGGAGCTCGCGGCAAAATGGATGGAGCGTCTTGTTAAGGAAATGGACAGCTCTCATATTTCCTACAAGAAGGTCAAGAAAAATTATAGGCAGATAATAGAGGACTTCAACAAGATACCGAGAAAGGAAGTAAAAAAGATACGCGTTGGCGTGGTTGGCGAGATATTCGTCAAATATTCACCGCTCGGAAATAACAACCTTGAGGATTTTCTTGTCAGCGAGGGGGCGGAGGTCACAGTTCCCGGACTCCTTGATTTTATGCTGTATAGCCTTTATAACGGACTTGTAGACTGTGAGCTTTACGGCAGAGGGAAGGCAAGCTATCCGATAAAGAAGCTCGCGTATAAATTCCTTACGGGCAAGCAGGACGATATTATAAAAATAATTCAGAAAAATTCCGAGTTCGATCCGCCGACTCCTTTTGACCATACCGTCTCGCTCGTGCAAGGGTATATCGGAATGGGCACGAAGATGGGAGAGGGCTGGCTTCTCACTGCCGAAATGCTTGAGCTTGCCGATAAGGGCGTTAAGAATATCGTCTGCACCCAGCCGTTCGGCTGTCTCCCTAACCATATATGCGGCAAGGGTATGATGAAACCCTTGAAAGAAAAGAATCCTGATATAAATATCGTCGCTATCGATTACGACGCGGGCGCGACCGCGGTCAATCAGGAGAACCGTATAAAGCTCATGCTTGCAAATAGTAACGATTGAGGACGCGGGGGATGCGTTTTGTGGAAACTTTCTTGAAAGAAAGTTTCCACGCCTTCAAAGAACTTAAATAAAAAATTTTATTAAACCTCTTGGATATACCGCCGCGAGATTCTTCGCTGCGTCGCCCCACACTGTCATTCTTGAGCGCAGCGAAGAATCTTGTGGGGCGACGGCTCAAGAATGACACGCGGGGTGGAGGGCTAAAAAACAAATAAAATGGATACTTCAAATGTCTTTTTGTCTAAATAATGAAAAAATATTGTAATATTTTGAAAAATAATATCAATAAAATATATTGAAATTTAATAAGGGTTGTGCTATAATATAAGGCGCAAATAAAATAAAAAAGGAAATCTTGCCTTTTGGCAAGGGAGAATCAAATGGATATCTTTAGTTTAACACTTCAACAAATGCTGATGATGTTCTTGCTCATCATCGTCGGATTCGTTCTCAGAAAAAAGTCTATTCTTCCCGATAACGCGCAGGCTACTATGTCAAAGCTGGAGACTTTTCTCTTCGTTCCCGCGCTCTCGCTTTACGCTCAGATGACGAAATGTACCGTAAAGACCTTTACGGAAAACTCTTCACTTCTGCTGTATAGCTTGGTGCTCGTCATCGTTGCTATAGCACTTGCGTATGGACTTGCTGCTTTGTTCGTAAGAAAAGCGAAAGGCTCTCCCGAACGCGAATATCAAAGAAACGTATACAAATACGCAATGACCTTCGGTAACTTTGGATTTATGGGTAACTTCATAATCCTTGGTATCTGGGGTGAGGAAATGTTCTTCAAATATTCGCTCTTTACGCTCGTGTTCTCTATCGCGTGCAACAGCTGGGGACTTTTCGTGCTCATTCCAAAGGATCAAAGCGCGGGCGTGTTACATAACCTCAAAAAAGGCTTGCTTACCCCTCCCGTTATCGCGCTTATCGGCGGTATAATCCTCGGACTTACGGGTGTCGCAAATTATATCCCCGATTTTATAGTAAACGCACTTAATAACGCAAGCAAGTGCCAAGGACCTGTTGCGATGGTTCTCGCGGGCTTTGTTATAGGCGGTTACAATTTGAAAGAACTTCTTCTTAACAAAAAGGTCTACGTTGCTTCTTTGTTCAGACTTATTCTGATCCCCGCGGTGTTTATGTTTGCTCTTAAGCTTATCGGTGCGAGCGAAGAGATCCAGCTTCTCTCCTTGATATGCTTGGCAACACCTCTCGGACTCAACACGATAGTTTTTCCCGCGGCATACGGCGGAGAAACGAAAACAGGCGCATCGATGGCGATGATATCTCACGTGTTATCGGTCATCACGATTCCGCTTATGTATCTTGTGTTTATGGTTTGGTTATAAAAAACGAAACACCGTCTGCTCTGTTAAATGATCGAGCAGACGGTGCTTTTTTGTTGCTTAAAAATTGTTTTTTGAAGTTGGTATATGGATAAATATATGATGATTTTTACATAATTTTATTTATATATGTTATAAATTAAAGGGATATGTTTAAAAACAAGCGTTGTTTAATTATATAAATGCTATATAACAACAAGTTTTGATGGTTTGTTGCCGAAATTGTAAAAATCAACACGACAATAAAACGGGAATCGAAATGCCCTCATACAAAAAACATATCCTATTACAAGTTTTTCATAGTTTTAGTCTCTTTTCACTTTTATTAGTTTTCATTAACAATGAAAATTATTTTATTGATCGTTTTCCTTGAATTTGAATTTCAGGTAGGTCTTATATTCATCAAAAGGTTTGAGGATAACGTGCTTATTGTTATTAATATACCACAAAAAATCTATATTGCAACCACCATATTGCTGTTTTGAGGAAGCGTTGATAAAATTTTTAAGCCAAAAATAAAATAGCGGGAGAATTATCTCCCGCTTAAGCGTATTGTATTATTTGTCAAATGTAGCTTGTACATTGACTCTTTTGATATGTCTCCAATCGTTGAGAATCTCTATCTGCGGAATTACAAGGCTTCCCGCCTCGCCCGTAAGCGTGATGACGGTTATAGACGTAAATTCGGGTCGTACTGTCGCGCAATAATGGGGAAACGCTATGTTGAGCATATGCGAGATAGCCGCGGTCGACGAGCCGCCGTGGCTGACTATGAATACGGTGTCGCTGTTCGGGTTTTCGATGCGATAATAGTATCCGTCTCTCTTATATCCGAATCCCTCAAGCCATGCGTCAAATCCGTCGCAGACGTTCTGCACGCGCTCAACGACCTTGTTGTTGGAATAATACTCTTCAACATTCCAAGTATCTCTCATAACGCTCACGCCCTCCGCAACCATGTCGTCGGCAACGCACCAAGGATGTCCCTTGCGTTTTATTTCCTCACCGTTTACAGAACCCCAGTCTATCTCATGCATAAAGTCGCAAACCTCAACGCTCATATTGAGCTTTTTTGCGATATGTTCTGCTGTCTGCTGCGCGCGACCCATTGGAGAGGAGTATATCTTTATCGGCTTTTCGTCCGCAAGTCTCTCCGCGGCGGCTTCTGCTTGACTGTGTCCGATCTCGGTAAGGCAGTCGCCTTTATAATTTGGGTGACCGTGTCTTATAAAAACTATTCGCACAATAAACCTCCAAAGGTAATTTAATGACGGTATAATTTTAACATAGCGGTGAATACATGTCAATAGCTTTGATAGAATAAAAACTTCAAATTTTTATTTGTCGGGGATGCGGGGGACGCGATTTTCCGCTTTTTTGAAAAAAAGCTTGGCAAAAAACTTCCTGAAAAGTATTTATTGTGTAGCCGTTATGTGTATTCAAATTTTGATTTATCGGTGGGGTTGATAAATACAAAATCAAATGAAACGGCTACGCAATAACGCAAAAATTTAACCCAAACACCGTAGGGGCGAACTTTGTTCGCCCGCGGGAGACCACAGGTCTCCCCTACAGAGTTCGAGCGAACATATGCCGATAAATTTTGATTTGTCGGTGAGATGAAGCTTTTTTGAAAAAAAGCTTGGCAAAAAACTTCCTGAAAAGAATTTACTGTGTAGCCGTTTTGTCTGCTTCAAATTTTGATTTATCGGTGGGGTTGATAAATACAAAATCAAATGAAACGGCTACGCAATAACGCAAAAATTTAACCCAAACACCGTAGGGGCGAACTTTGTTCGCCCGCGGGAGA
>JAZNEM010000053.1:0-6634 GCA_045588595.1 Eubacteriales bacterium | reverse complement strand
CGGTTGCGTCCCGCGAATTTACGAGTAACAAGTAACTACGAGTAACAAGTAACTACGAGTAACAAGTAACTACGAGTAACAAGTAACTACGAGTAACAAGTAACTACGAGTAACAAGTAACTCGGTCAAAATACACTTTGTTGCGTCTTCTATTCATTACTTCATCTCACCGACAAATCAAAATTTACATTTGTACCGTAGGGGCGTTCTGTGAACGCCCGCGGGAGACCACAGGTCTCCCCTACAGAGTTTGTGCGTGTTTTTTTGCCTTGTTTTTGTATCGTTTCGTCAAATCAAACCCACCGATAAATCAAAATTTGAATTACCGTCAAACGAAAACGGGAGGCATTCGCCTCCCGTTAAACAAAATTCGTTTATTTAATTAAACAAATAATTCACGTCACCCGCCATAAGAGCGACAGCACCGCGATAGATAGCCTCAGGGCGTTCATAGAAATTATTCTTCATGCGCTCAGCGCGGTCGAGCGTATCGACGGTAAGAGTCTGCGAGAAGATGCACTCCTTTTTTTCGGTAAAGGAGCAAACGACGTTGTATCTGCCATCGTCGGTCTGCGCAATGGTACACTTTGGAACGATGCCGCGCTTTTTGAAATCGAGATAGCGGAGCGCGTTTGCGAGCGACTGGTCAAGTATGCTTGAAAGAAGGTCGCTTTTAAGCTCGCGCGCCACGTATCTTCCTTTTTCGGTAACGAAGTACTTTTCCTCATCGCCGTCAAGCGTCTTTTCGATAAGACCGCCGTCGAGCATTTCGTTAAAGGCAACGGCAAAATCGAGATACATAACGTAATCCGTCTGCATCACGATGTCGTTTATTGTCACGAGATCGAGCGGATAATTTATATTTTCCATAAGATATAGAACGAATATCTTAACGTTTTGTATGTTTCCAATTGCGGAGCTCATAAGAAAAACCTCTTTTCTTTGGGAGTGCAATAATATTTTACCATATTTTTTATATTTTTTCAATAAAGTATTTGCATTTTTAGAAAAAATGTGGTATTATATATGTATAATAAGCAAAAACTATTGTTTTTTATGCAAATTCTCAAATGAAAGGATATTTTAACATGATAAATATCGCACTTCTCGGATTCGGAGTCGTCGGAAGCGGTACTGCCGAGGTACTTACAGAAAATAAAGCGCTTATTGAGGCACGCCTCGGCTGCGAATATAACATAAAATACATTTTAGACCTGCGCGATTTTCCCGACAGTCCTTTTGGTGACCGCATAGTTCACGATTTTAATACGATAGTAAATGACCCCGAGGTCTCGGTCGTTGCCGAGATGATGGGCGGCTCTCATCCCGCGTACGATTTCACAAAGGCTTGCCTTGAGGCAGGGAAGAGCGTCGTCACCTCGAATAAAGAGGTCGTTTCGACCTTTGGCGTTGAGCTTTGCGCTATCGCAAAGGAGCACGGCGTTCGCTATCTGTTTGAGGCGAGTGTTGGAGGAGGTATTCCCGTTATCCGTCCCATGATAAACGACCTTGCTTCAAATAAGGTCAATAAGATAAGCGGGATACTCAACGGTACGACAAACTTTATTCTTACCGCTATGAGAGATACGGGCGCGTCCTTTGATTCTGTTCTCAAAGAGGCGCAGAGACTCGGATACGCGGAGGCTGATCCCTCTGCCGACGTTGATGGTATAGACGCGGCAAGAAAGATAGTTATTCTCGCGGCTTTGGCTTCGGGCAAGCTCATTGACCCTAAGTCGATATCAACTACGGGCATTACAAAAATAACGCTTGAGGATACGAAGCTCGCGCAGAGCTTTAACTGCTCTATAAAGCTTATCGGATACGCTGAAACTGTCAAAGATAAGCTCCTTGCATTCGTTTCTCCGAGAATCGTTCCCGCGGCAAATCCGCTTTCGAGGATCGATGGCGTGTTCAACGGTATCCTTGTCGACGCTAATATGGTCGGAGAGGTAATGTTCTACGGTCCGGGAGCAGGTAAGCTTCCCACTGCCAGTGCTGTCGTTGCCGATATTATCGACGTTATCGCGAACCGCGATGCTGACGTTAAGCCTCTCGTTTGGGAGAGCGCAAAGGCTTCTGACCTCTCTGATATGGGTGAGTATTCCTGCCGCAGAATGTTCGTCTTTAATACTATGGACGGAGTTCCCGCGCTTCGCGGCGCGCAGGTCAAGGAGTGCGGCGGCGTATTTGGCGTTATGACCGATGAAATGACCGAAAATGAGGTCGCAAAATTAACCGCAAGCTGCGGCAACAAGCTCCTTTCCGTTTACAGAGTTCTTTAAGGATGCGAAGGGACACGTTCGAGAACGATCTTTTCAAGAAAGTTCTCGAGCTCTCAAAGAACCTCCTAAAAGGAGTTAGTTATATATTACCCCATTTTGTTTTACTTTAATTGAATATAATGGACAGTCGAGGACGCCTGTCCCTACAAAGTTAAATTATAGATGAATCGTTTTACTGTTGCCTTACGGCGAACGTTATACAAACGATTTTCTCCAATCTTGTAGGGACAGGCGTCCTCGACTGTCCTAAAAACAAACAATTTTATTTTTTAAAAACGATTATTTATAATAACCCTTGCTTTGCTTTTTCTTTTGGTTACTTTTCTTTTTCGCGAAAAAGAAAAGTAACATAAGCCGTGTCCTTGATTATTTCTTCAATTTTCTCGCGCCTATTTTGTCGAGTATCTCACCGCAGATATCGGGGTCATCGCTGGTAAAGCCTAAAGCACCGTTTTCAACGGCTTTACGGTGGTCATCAAAATTGGTATTGAGCTTATAATAAACGCAAGGCTTAATGCCCATGAGTGCAAATTCGGTAAATCTCGCCTTATCGGCAACGGGGGTATCGTGAACGATAGGGAAGCCCTGCGGGTCTTTTTCTCCGCTGTTGAAAAGGCATACCTCGTCGTAATACTTGTAAGGGTCGTCCTTTTCCCAGCCTCTCATTTTTGTCTTTGGATAGAAGCCGTGAATAGAGAAATCTTCCTTTGTGTATCTTGTACGAAGCCACGCGCAGATACCTGTCGAGAAAGTGATAACGGTAAGTCTGTCCTTACCGAAGATACCGTATTTTCTGCAAAGCGAGAGCGTAAGCTCTGCCGACGCGTAGGCAAAATCACCAAGCTCCTCGGGGTAGTCTTTAAGCTCAAGCAAGAGCTTTAAATCGGGACGAGCAGCCATAAGCTCAAGAAACTCCTCGAAAGTGGGTATCTTTTCACCCTTGAATTCTTCACCGAACTTGATACCCGCGTCAGCGGAGCGAACCTCGTCAAGCGTAAGTTGAGAAATGCTTCCGCTTTTGTCGGTGGTGCGGTCAAGAGTTGCGTCATGGCAAACGACGATGTGATAGTCCTTTGTCATATGCACGTCCATTTCAATGGCATCTATGTCAAGCTTCAGAGCTTCGCGGAAGCCTCTCATCGTATTTTCGGGATATTTTGCGCGCCAGCCTCTGTGCGCGGCAAGAGTAACCTTTCTGTCCATAATAAACCTCTTTTGTTTAATGTGATTTCAAATTTTGATTTATCGGGGACGCGAAGGACGCGATTTCCGCTTTTTTGAAAAAAAGCTTGGCAAAAAACTTCCTAAAAGAAGTTAAAAAAATAGCCATAACGGTTATGCAAAGCCTTGTTTTTGAAAGTTTTTGAGGGGAGTTTGAGGGGGACTGTGAGTAAATCTTAAAAGATTAACTCTCCAAAAAGTCTCCCTCATCGCGTCCCCCGCGTCCCCGACAAACCGCAATTTATTATACTTTTTCACAAAAAGATTGTCAACGGATATTTAGCATTTTGAAAAGGTTTTCAAAATGTATTCAAAAAGTGAACGATAGATTCAAATTATTCCTCTTCGTTCTTTGTCTCTTTTCTTTTAAGTACCACAAGCTCGTCGCGCTTATAGGACTTGGGGGGAGCGTCGGGAGCAGCGAGCAAGCGCACCTTGACGGTAGCCGCAAGCGGATTTATCTCGGTGACCGAGCCTTTTCCGTCGGGCGTTTCGACCAACGAATCAACGGGCGGAGTGAGTCTTATCTCATGCTCATACGTTTCATGCTCGTAGCGCAGACAACACATAAGTCTGCCGCAGATACCCGAAATTTTCGCGGAATTGAGCGAAAGGTTCTGCTCCTTTGCCATCTTTATGGAGACTTGACCGAAATCGTTGAGGAAGAGCGAGCAGCAAAGAGGTCTGCCGCAAAGTCCGAGACCGCCCATAAGTCTCGCTTCGTCGCGGATACCTATCTGGCGAAGCTCGATACGGGTGCGGAAAACAGAAGCGAGGTCTTTGACGAGCTCGCGGAAGTCAACTCTTCCCGCAGAGGTGAAGTAGAAGAGAAGCTTTGAGTTGTCAAAGGTGTATTGCGCGTCGATAAGCTTCATGTCGAGCTTGTGCGCTGCTATCTTTTCGTTGCATACCTTAAAGGCTTCGTCCTCTTTTGTCTTGTTTTCGAGGTGATGCGCTTCGTCTGCCTGCGTTGCGGCACGTACCACGGGGCGCAGAGGGGGAACGACCTCACTCTCTTTCACAAAGGTGTTCGGGAGAGCGACCTCACCGTATTCCTGACCTCTTGCCGTTTCAACTATGGCATGGCTCGTGCGCGAATATTTCTTGCCTTTGGGGTCGAAATAATAGACCTTTCCCGAGCTCTTAAAGCGAACACCGACTATCTCTATACGCTTTTCATTATCGGTATTTGCAACGGGTATATTGATGGAAGCGGGGGATTCGAGAACGTCTGCGGGTATGTCCGCAGGGTCAAGCGGCTCTGTGGGCTCGATTACGGGTACGGGCTTCTTTTCTGGGATATCCGAGATACTGTCACACAAAACGGGAGCGTTTTTGTTATCGTTTGCGCGGGGATTGCCTTTTCCGCGTCTTTGATTCTGGTTGTGATGCTTTCCGTGAGCGTGCTCACCCTGATTCTGCGGAGCTGTTTTGTGCGCTTCAGGCGAGGCGTCTTTGCTTTGAGCCGTGACTGCCCGTTCGGCACTTTGCGCCTGCTGATTGCGCTCATTGTTGTTGTGAGGGCGGTTGTTTCTTCTGCGGCGGTTGTTGTGTCCGCCTTTGTGCTCGCCCTGCGCGTTGTTTTGAGTGCCGCTCGCTTGTGTGGGATGGTCTTGCGAGATCGGCTTCTTTTCGCTGACGGGAGCTTGAGTGTTTTTGGTTTTTTCTTCCTTGTTTGCCGAGGGGTCTATAAAATATCCCTTATGCTTCGGACGGCGGTGGTTCTTTTTGAACGAGCCGTTTTTTTCGGGAGCTTTTTTGTTTTCGTTATCCATTTTTATATCCATGCCTTTCTTATTTTCATATTATCTCCGCCGAGGAAGCAAGGCGCGTGAGTGCCAAACGGACGTTGGCGTTTCTCGCGTTGTCGTCTATTGTCTGCGTGACGCACTCGCCAAGGCGGAAAAGGAAGGGAAGAGAAACTCTGTCGCAAAGCTCGATAGCCTCGTTTCTGTCAGCAAAAAAGCGCAGAGGAGCGCTATCGCTCTTTTTTAGTATTATGAGGTCGCGTATCGCGTCGGAGACGGTCAAAAGCTGGTCGCGGAGCATGTCGCGCTTCTGCGGGAATTTAAAGACGATAGAAAGAACCGATAAGCTTCCTTGCGCGTGCGTTGCCGCTCTTGCGAAATCGAAAGCGAGCCTGCGCCTCTCAAGAATTGGCGCGAAGCGTTTAGGGTCGAGGTATTCAAGCGCACAGCCTATCCCGACTCCCGCCGCGCATAAAAGCTCGTCGTATTCACGCCTTGACGCTATCTTCATCTGCGCGGCTCTCTTGTCGGTCGCGCAAATGTATTCGTCTATTTGACTTTTGGTCAAAGGCTCTGTTCTGTGAACAGGCGCGCGGCTTCGTATCGTTTCGAGAAGAAGCCGTGAGTTTTCGCAAAGTAAGAAAAATCTTACGTATTCGGGCGGTTCTTCGAGCGTTAATAGGAGCGCGTTCTGCGCTTGCGCCGTCATCTTGTCGGCGTCCTCTATGACGTATATCTTGTAGTCAAGGTCATTAGGTACGACTCGTACGTCCTCACGCAAAAAGCGGACTGTGTCAACACCGATGGTAGCCTTGTCCTCAAGACCGATAAAGATAAGGTCAGGCGATTTGCCCTCAAGAACCTTTTTGCAGTCGGGACATTCAAGGCAGGGAACAGGCTTTGATGCATCATTCTTTTCAGAGCAAGCAAGCGCGGCTGCGCACATACGGGCGATAGTGTGCTTGCCCGTTCCGCGCGGACCTTCGATTATACAAGCGTGAGGGAGAGTTCCCGCCAGAATATCATTTGAAAGACGCGATTTTAAATCGTCGTTGCCGACTATTAAAGTCATAGGACGCTTCATGGCGTTCACCTCCGTACAAATTGGCATACCTAAATTATATTATATCAAAAAAATATATTTCTGTCAACAAAAATAGTAAACATTGCGCGAAAAAGAGCATATATTTGAATAAAAAGGCTTTGAATAAAAAATATGCTTTGAATCAAACAAATTGTGGTTTATCGGGGAGATGGATTTAAGAAAAGTTTATGCACGTACCCAAAGGCTCCCTTGTGTAAAGGGAGCTCCCGACGGAGTCGGGTGAGGGATTGTTTTGTGTTAAAATGTTACTTTTACAATCCCTCCGTCACGCTAAC
>JAZNEM010000052.1:0-2029 GCA_045588595.1 Eubacteriales bacterium | reverse complement strand
GAGGGATTGTAAAAGTAACATTTTAACACAAAACAATCCCTCACCCGACTCCGTCGGGAGCTCCCTTTACACAAGGGAGCCTTTGGGTACGTGCATAAACTTTTCTTAAATCCATCTCCCCGATAAACCGCAATTTGTTTTCATTAAAAAAACAGACACATCATATCGTTAAACCGAAATGATGTGTCTCTTTTTATGAGTGCTTTCGCACATATTCTATATCTTTTTTTATCTGCGTTTCAAGCGCTTCAAGCGAGTCGAATTTCTGCTCGGGGCGGATAAATTCAAGGAACTCAACGGTGATAAATTTACCGTAGAGGTCACCGTCAAAGTCGAAGATATGCGTTTCGGCACAGAGGAGAGAACCGTTCACGGTCGGTCTCATACCGACGTTTGAGATGCCGTCAAGCGTCTTTTTGCCTATCCTAACGCGAACGCGGTAGACTCCGTAGCGCAGAAGAGCTTTTTTGTCTGGGAATATCTGATTTGCAGTAGAAAATCCGAGTCTTCTCGCAAGATGCTGACCGTTGACGACACGCTCACGCAAGGAATAAGGTCTGCCGAGGAGCTTGGCGGCAAGCGGCATATCGCCCTCAAAGATAGCCTTTCTTATGGCAGAGGAGCTGACGCTTACACCGTCGAGCGTTACCGCGTCAAGCACCGAAAGACCTATGCCGTTTTCTAAGCAAAGCTTTTCGAGCAGAGCGGTATTTCCCGTGCCTTTCGCTCCAAAATTGAAATTGAAGCCGCAAACGATATGCACAGCGCCTATTCTTTTCAAAAGTATATCGAAAAAGAATTTCTCGGGTGACATCGATGCTATTTTTTCGTCAAAGGGAACGCAAAAGAATCTGTCTGCAGAGAGCTTTCTCATAAGTGCTTGCTTTTCAGAAGTTTTTGTAAGAAGCGGAACGGAATTTGGCGCGAAATAATTCTTCGGCGGTTCTGCAAACGACCACACGGTAAGCGGAAGAGCGCGCTCGTCCGCGATCTTTTTCGCAAGGCTTATTACACGCGCGTGTCCGATATGCACACCGTCAAAGCAACCGAGCGCCACGACCGTCGGTGAAAGGGAAGTGCGCGGATAGGTTGAAGTATAGATTTTCATGCACGTACCTCGCTGTCAGGGGATATCCACTGAAAACATCGAGGCGAAGCTTTCGCGTTTCTTTGCGTATTCCTCGGGGGAGAACCAATCGTCCACAGGTTCGCCAAGACCGCCGAGCTGCGCGTCAAATACGCTCTGCGAAAAGCAGTAGATGTTAGTCTCGGAGTGGTAGGTCACGCTGACCGAATTTATCGCCACAAGTTCGCTGTTTTCAATAGAATAGCCCGTGTATCTTGCATATTTCGTATATGGAGAGTCGGTCGTGTCAACGGCGTATTCAACACCCGCGCACTCCGAAAAGACCGCCATGTTTTCAAGATCGACTTTCGGATTTGCGACATCGGTCTTTTCATCAAGTGTTGCCGAGCCGTCGGCTTTGACTAAAAGCGGACGGTAATGTATATCGCCGTCGGTATCGGAGCAAAAGGGAACGAGCATAAGCGTGCCGTTTTCGTCGCTTGTGAGAATGATAGTCTTTTTGTTTTCTTCGTTGGCGAAGAGAGAAGCATCGGAAGAAACGTCGAATTTGCCTATCTTTTTGCCGTTCTTTTCGACGTGTAGCTTGCGTATCTCGTCTTTTGAACCGCGATATGAGAAAGTCAAATCGTCCTGCTCCCATTCGGCATGTGTCTTTGTGTTAAATCCGACTGTGTCGGTGAGGTAAAATACGAAAAAGAGCGCAAGAGCCAAGAAAATAATTCCGAATGATATATATAAAAGCTTTTGTTTTTGCATAAAAAGACCTCTTTTTGAGAAAAATTTCTGTCTTTTAACATTATAACATATATTATTGAAGTTTTCAAGGGTAAATTGATAGAGGAATAAATTTTGATTTATCGAGTAGTTTGATTTGATAAACGGCTACGAAGTAACCAAAGGCTCCCTTGTGTAAAGGGAGCTGTCACCAACGGTGACTGAGGG
>JAZNEM010000051.1:0-6178 GCA_045588595.1 Eubacteriales bacterium | reverse complement strand
ATCCGTCTTGACGAATATCCCAACGTAGAAATAAACTTTAATAATATCCGCGCCGTTGCCGTTCACTCGGATATTGAGAGAACAGGACGCTTCTCCTGCGGAAACGAAAAGATAAATCAGCTTTATCACAATACTATCTGGGGTCAGAAGGGCAACTATCTCGACGTGCCTACAGATTGCCCGCAAAGAGACGAGCGTCTCGGTTGGACAGGCGACGCGCAGGTTTTCTGCCGTACCGCAGCACTCAACTTTAACGTACTTAAGTTCTTTAAAAAGTGGCTTGGTGACCTCCGCGCAGATCAAGAACCTAACGGAGTAATTTGGGGTGTACACCCTAACAGCTTCTTTGATCATCCCGAAACTCCTACCCGTGTCTCTGCCGCTTGGGGTGATGCTTCTACCATAATTCCGTGGGAGCTTTACCGTGCTTACGGTGACAAGTCGATACTTGAAGAAAACTTTGAAATGATGCAAAAATGGGTAGAGTATATGCACTCAACGGGCGACGAGGAATATCTGTGGCTCACAGGCTTCCATTACGGCGACTGGCTTGCTATGGACGCGGGCGAGGACTCTTACGTCGGAGCTACCTCAAACGACCTCATAGGTTCTGCGTTTTTCGCTTATTCTACCGATCTTCTCATTCGCGCGGGCGAGGTTCTCGGAAAGGATATGTCGCACTACCGTGAGCTTCATAAAAATATCGTTAAGCGATTCCGCGAATATTTCATGGAAAACGGTATGCCCAAAGAAGAGCTTCCGTTTACCGAGATATGTCCGCTTATTCGTAAATATAAACAAATCGATACCGTACGCAAGGGTGTAACACAGACCGCTATCGTACTGATACTTCATTTCAATCTTTGCACCGACGAGGAGCGTCCTGCTCTTGCAGATAAGCTCGTGGAGCTTATTCATGAGTTTGGAGATCTCATGGCTACGGGATTCGTTGGTACACCTTATATTCTCCACGCTCTCAGTGATAACGGTAAGACCGATATGGCTTATCAGCTTCTCCTTGAGGAGCGCAATCCCTCGTGGCTCTATTCGGTTACTCACGGTGCTACGACTATATGGGAGCACTGGAACGGTATTAAAGAGGACGGTAGCTTCTGGAGCACCGCTATGAACTCATTCAACCATTACGCTTACGGCTCTGTTTGCGATTGGCTCTACGGCGTTGCCGCAGGTATTACCGTCTCCGAGGACGGAGTCGGATATAAGAAGTTTACCCTCACTCCTCATCCGTCAAAGGCGCTCGGTCACGTAAACTGCGCTCTTGAGACCGTCAGCGGCAGAATCGAGAGCAGATGGTACTATAAGGGTGAACAGGTCTTCTTTGAATTTACAGTACCTCAAGGCACTGAAGCCCTCATTACCCTCCCTAACGGCTATTCTGAAACCGTTCACGGTGGTACTTATTATTACACTGTTTAAGGGGATGCGAAAGGACGCGTTCGACCCTTTCTTAAAAGAAAGGGTCGAGCCCCAAAGAACTTCACAAAAAAGTTTTATATGCAGCCATTTTGTTTTAATTTAATTGAATAAAACGGACAGTCGAGGACGCCTGTCCCTACAATGTATGGAGAAAATCGTTTTAACATCTCTCGCCGTAAGGCGATGTAAATGCGATCCGATTTAATTTAACTCTGTAGGGACAGGCGTCCTCGACTGTCCTAAAAACAAACAAATTTAATTATAACAAAGGGATATTTTTGATAATTCCTTTCAATGCTTTCTTCTTTGGTTACTTTCTTCTTTCGCGAAAGAAGAAAGTAACACGCGTCCTTACGCTTTATAGCCTGCGGCAACGACAGCGGCTTTGAGAGTATCCTCGGATACAGAATCCTTGACTACAACGGTAACAGATTTAGACGCGAGGTCAGCGGTGGCTGATTTAACGCCTTTAACGTCAAGGAGAGCTTTTTCAACGTGAGCCTTACAATGCTCACACATCATACCCTCTACCGAAAAATTCACAGTTTTGTTTTTGCCGAACATATCATCATCCTCCTTTTGAATTTCAGATTTATTATTTTCACACGGACAATTTATTTTTTTATTTTCAAAGCCTATATTTTTTATTTTCAGCCTGAGAGAATTAAGAACCACGAATATGGATGAGAAGCTCATTGCGGCGGAGGCTATCATAGGCGAAAGAGCCACGTTAAACGCGGGATAAAGGACACCTGCCGCTATGGGAATACATATAGTGTTATAAATAAGTGCCCAGAAAAGATTTTCGCGAATACAGGTAATAGTAGCGCGTGAGAGCTTTATCGCCGCCACAGCGTCCGAAAATGAGCTTTTTGATAGGACTACATCAGCGCAATCGATAGCAACCTCCGTACCCGCGCCGACGGCGATACCGATATCTGCCGCGGCAAGAGCGGGCGCGTCGTTTATACCGTCGCCTATCATTGCGCATTTTCCTTTTTCGGAAAATTCTCTTATCAATCTTTCCTTATCTTCAGGCAAAAGACGTGAATAGACCTCGTCTATACCGCAACTCTTTGCAACTGCCGACGCAGTTCTTTCGTTGTCTCCCGTAAGCATAACGGGAACAACGCCCATTTTTTTAAGATCTGAGATCGCTTTTACGCTATCCTCTCTCAATTTATCGGCAATGCCGATGATTCCCGTAAAATGACCGTCAAAAGACACGCAAACGGCGGTTTTTCCCTCATTTTCAAGCGTTTCCATTTGTTCATAGATAAATTGACTGTCATTGATATCAACACCGTTCTCAAACAAAAATTCTGGTTTTCCGACAAAGCACGGTCTTCCATCAATATAAGCACCTATACCCATACCGAGAACCATTGAAAAATTTTCCGCGTTTCTTTTTTCAACAGCCATTTCCTCGGCTTTTCTGCACACTGCTTCCGCAAGGGGATGAGAGGACATAGCCTCTGCCGAATAAGCTACGCTTATAAGCTCCGATGCTTCGCAAGAGAATGGAATAATATCGGTTACCGACGGTTTTCCCTCGGTAAGCGTTCCCGTTTTATCGGTAAGAAAATATTTGATGGAATGAAGATCTTCAAGCGCTTCCGCGCTTTTTATCAATATACCTCTCTGCGCTCCTCTTCCCGTAGCGACCATAATAGCAGTAGGAGTTGCGAGACCGAGCGCACAAGGGCAAGAGATAACAAGTACCGATACAGCACACTCAAAAGCCATAGCTATATCGCGAGTAAAAATAAGCCATATAACCGCTGTAATTAAAGAGATAGATATAACGATCGGAACGAATATTCTGCTGACACGGTCTGCAAGTCGTGATATCGGGGCTTTGGAAGCCGCAGCGTCCTCAAGAAGATTTATAATTTTTGACAAAGAGGTATCACTTCCGACACGCTCGGCTCTTATTTCAATATAACCGCCCGTCAGAGTACATACTGCGCGCACTTCGTCTCCCTCTGCTTTTTCAACGGGAATACTTTCTCCGCTTATAGCGCTTTCATCAACAGAAGCGTTTCCGTTTATAATGATCCCATCAATGGGAATTATCTCTCCTGCGCGAATAACAACTATATCTCCTACCTTTATTTCTTCTGTCAAGACTTCTGTTTTTACACCGTCTTTTATAATGATAGCAGATGACGGCATCATATCCGCAAGCTTTCCAATAGCAGAGGCAGCATTAGCCTTTGCTCTACCCTCAAGCATCTTTCCAAGGCTTACGAGAGTGAGTATCATAGCCGCGGATTCAAAATAAAGATTATGTCTGTAAGAGTGAACGAGAGCTAAATTATCCGAGTTCAGCCCATAGCCTATAAACGCTATCGCTACTATTCCGTAAATAAGAGAAGCGGATGAACCGATAGCTATAAGCGAATCCATATTCGGAGCAAGACGGAAAAGCGCAGCATAACCGTTTTTATAAAATTTAAAATTGAGAATTATAACAGGGATAGTTAAAAAAAACTGAATAAGCGCAAAAACAAAAGCGTTTTCAGAGAAAGCTTTCGGAACGGGAATACCTATCATGCTTCCCATAGAAACGTACATAAGAGAAACAGTCAAAATACAAGAAGCTATAAGTCTTAACAACGCGGACTTATTTTGCTTTTTTGTTTCTTCTTCACTGTCTTTTCTTGTTTTTTCACGCATAAGACCGTATCCCGCAAGGCTTATCTCCTTGCGCAAGGAATCAAAAAGCTTTTCTTCATTAACTTCATCTTCCAGGGTAACTGTCAATGTATTCGTAAGTAAGCTAACGCTGAAATTTTCACTCAAAATAACCTTTTTTGCGGCGTGTTCAACATGTGAAACACAAGCCGCACAACTCATTCCCTTTATAACGTAACGAATTTTTTTCATCAGAACCTGCCTTTCGCTTTGATTATACAACAAAAATGAAAAAATGTCAATAAATCAAGTTGCTTTTTTTAATAAAAAACAGCTTGATATTTTATAATATATATTATATATATTTGAAGAAAATTTCAAAAAATATCACTCAAAGTATTGCAAAAAATATAGATATATGATATAATTATATACAGTATAATTATTAAACTGCGCAAGTTGTTTCCACTATCAAAATATTACTTCTTTTGCGCGGTAGAACGGAGAAAATATGTCTTATCTTGACGATATATCTAACATATGGGAATCTGTAAAAGCCTCTCTTTTGCAGGATCTCGGTCAACAGATAATAACACTTTGGCTTGATCCTCTAAAAGTCCACTCATATGAAAATAATAAAATAACTCTTTCGTGTCAGACCGAGTTCAATCTTAAGGTCGTCAAAGAAAGATATATCAATATCATAGCCTCGGGATTTTCACTTATGCTCGGATTTGACGTTGATGTCGACGTTATATTTACCGGAAAAACGACAGACGTAGAGCAGTTGAAAAAACAAATGCATCTCAATAATTTAAATGAAAAAGAAGATACTTCTTCAGCTTCTAAAAATAAAGACAATATAAAAAGAGCAGACGATCAAAGTCTTTTGCCTCAAAATTATAACTTCCAATACACGTTTGACAATTTTATAGTAGGTAACTCAAATAAATTTGCTCACGCCGCTTGTACTGCCGTTGCGGACAGACCTGCTATGGATTATAATCCGTTATTCATATACGGACCAAGCGGACTCGGAAAAACTCACCTTATGAGCGCGGTAGTAAATGAGATACGACGCAAAAAACCCGATACGAGAGTGGTTTATATAAAAGGCGATGAATTTACAAACGAAATGATAGAAAGTATCGCAAAATATGAAATGTCAAAATTCCATGAAAAATACCGCAATTGTGATATTCTTTTAATAGACGATATTCAGTTTATCGCAGGTAAGGATTCCACTCAAGAGGAATTTTTCCACACATTCAATAACCTTTACGAATCAAATAAACAGATAATCTTGACATCAGACCGTCCTCCAAAAGATATCCAAACGCTTGAGGACCGATTAAAAACAAGATTTGAATGGGGACTTATTGCCGACATACAACCGCCTGATTTTGAGCTTCGCGTGGCAATAATCAAAAAGAAAGCAGAACAGATAAACATAAATATTCCAGACGACGTTCTAAACTTCCTTGCTGAAAATCTTCGTTCGAATATAAGACAGCTTGAGGGAGCTATTAAAAAGCTGAGCGCAAAGTGCTTCCTTTCAGGACAGAATATCACAATGGATATGGCTAAAAACTGTATCGCAGAGCTTCTTGGCGGGGCAGAGCCTATAAACGTTACGGTCGAGAAAATATTTACCGCGGTTTTCAAAAAATACGGAATAAATAAAGAAGATCTTATAGGAACGAAAAGAAACAAGGATATCGCGCAGGCAAGGCACATAACCATTTATCTCATACGAACAATAACCGAAATGTCTTTCCCAAACATAGGAAAATTGTTTAACAGAGATCACACAACAGCTATGGCTTCTTCCGATCGTATATCCGAAAAAATATCAAAAGATCCGTTGTTCAATCTTGAAATAGAAGGACTCATAAAAGATATTACAGATTGATTTTGCAGAGTTTTTAATATAGTTTTACACAAACTTTTATTTATTAAGATATATCTTGTGATAAAAAAGTTAACAGCCTTGAATACCAATGCTTTAGAATGTTAAAAACGTTTTTTAAAAATGTTGAAAACGCAAATATTTTTTCTTTTTTAAATAATTTTTCCACAAGAAAACTATAAAAGTTTTTCAAGT
>JAZNEM010000050.1:0-3101 GCA_045588595.1 Eubacteriales bacterium | reverse complement strand
TTTCTGTCCTTTTCAATGATGCTTCTCATTTCTTCATTCATTTTTGGGGTATTCGATATATAAGAAATAAACTCCTCAAGCTCGCTCTCCCTCTGTATTCCCCATATTGGCAAAACGTTTTCATATTGAGAAATATAGGCGCAAGCAGCGGCAGAATTTGTAATAAGTCCTCCCGACAAGGCTTTCATTGCGATAAATCCAACGTTCTTTTCTTTGCAAAGCTCTGCAAGCTCGATCTCCTTATCGGGAGCAAGATAGCAAAACGGAAATTGAAGCGTCTCGTAAAGTCCCGACTCAACTGCCTCTTTTGCGATATTCAATCGATGATTAGTCAAGCCTATATGACGTATCTTTCCCTGCTCCCTTGCTTCAAGCAGTGTTTCGTACACTCCCGTTCCGTCATTGAGCTTAGGACAAAACGAGGGATTATGCACCTGATATATATCTATATAGTCGGTACGCAAGCATTCAAGACTTGCTTCAAGATCCTTTTTTATTCCCTCGGGAGTTGTCGACATAGTCTTTGTCGCGATATTTATCTTGTCTCTCATTCCGTTGAAAGCAAGACCTATCTTGTGCTCACTGTCGGAGTATGCTCTTGCGGTATCAAAAAAGGTAAAGCCGCCCTCATAAGCTCTGCGAAGAAGCTTTACGGCATATTCGTCCGAGACTCTTTGTATAGGCAACGCGCCAAACGCGTTTTGTATGGTGGTTATACCTGTTTTTCCAAGTACGACTTTTTTCATATTTTTCTCCTTAAGCTTTAATAATTTAATTATACACTTAAATGCGGATTTTTTCAAGTTTTTTTCACAAAAAGCATTTTAAATTGCAAATTGCGTCAAATATTATTAATTTAGGCTTAAATTAGCACTTGAAAAATTTTAATTTTGCGTTTATAATATAGGTAACGTTATAGAAATAAGGACGGTCTGTTATGAAAACTATAATCAACGACAAATTTATGCTTAACAACAAAACGGCTATCGAGCTTTACGAGGATTTCGCAAAGGATATGCCGATAATCGATTACCATTGCCATCTCGATCCCAAGATGGTCGCCCTCGACCACCGATTCTCCGACGTAGGTGAGCTTATGCTTGGCGGTGACCATTACAAGTGGAGAGCTATGCGCTCCTTTGGTATTGAAGAAAAATATATTACGGGTGACGCTTCGGGCAGAGAAAAATTCCGCGCGTTTGCTAAAATGCTTACCTATGCTATCGGAAATCCTCTTTATCATTGGACCCATCTTGAGCTTAAGCGTTACTTCGGCATCGACGAGCCCTTGACCGAGGAGAGTGCAGACCGCATTTTCGACCGTTGCGGTGAATTGCTTGCGTCTGACGGCTATACTGCCCGCGGACTTGTTGAGCGTTCGGGAGTTGAGGTCATCTGCACGACCGATGACCCCGCTGATTCTCTCGAATGGCACAAGATGATAAAAGAAAGCGGCTTCTCTACGAAGGTGCTTCCCACCTTCCGTCCCGACAAGGCGGTAGCTATTCAGAAGGATACCTTCCTTCCCTATATCGAATCTATTGGTGTAAAGAGTTATGACGAGCTTAAGGCGTGGCTTTTGAGCCGTATCGATCACTTCCACGAAAACGGTTGCCGTATTGCTGACCACGGTCTTGATTTTATGCCCTATGCCGAGGGTGACGCGGCGGCGGTATTTGCTGACGTTCTCAGCGGCAAAAAGCCGTCTGCCAAGGAGCTCGAGGCTTATATGACCGATCTTATCGTTTTCTGCGGTAAGGAATACGCAAAGCGCGGTTGGTGTATGCAGATACACGTTGGCGCTACGAGAAACAACAACACCGCTATGTACCGCGCGATCGGTGCGGACACGGGTTACGATGCTATCGGTGACAGTCAGCTTGCGGTCCAGCTCTCAAAGATAATGGACGCTATGGAACTTGAAGATCTTCTTCCAAAAACGATACTCTATTCGCTCAATCCGAACGACACCTACACGTTAGCAACCCTTATGGGCGCGTTCCAGAAAGCTCCCTTTAAATCAAAGATACAGCTTGGCTCGGGTTGGTGGTTCAACGATCAGCGCGACGGAATGGAAGCACAGCTCCGCGCGTACGGAAATCTTGGAGTGTTGGGCGGATTCGTTGGAATGCTGACCGACTCGCGCAGCTTTATATCCTATCCGAGACACGAATATTTCCGCAGAATACTCTGTAATCTTATCGGCACATGGGTCGAAAACGGTGAATATCCCGATGACCGTGAAGCCCTTGGCAAGATAATCCGCGGTATCTGCTACGAAAACGCAAAGGAATATTTTAAATTTTAATATAAAAATACCGCCGAGAGAGACCGAACAGTTGCTCTCGGCGGTGTTTATTATCATTTTCTATGCAAAAAATGAGAGTCTAATCATAAAATGAGATATTGTTATTTTCATTTATTACTGCTATAATATAACCGTAAGCTTACGAAAAACAAAAAGGAGATAAATTTTATGAATTCAACTGTGTTTTCCGAAAATATGAAAAAATTCAGATTAGCAAAGAAATACACACAGGAAGATGTTGCGCAAAAGCTTTGTGTAAGTGCTCAAGCTGTATCTCGTTGGGAATGTGGGACTACTTTGCCTGATGTACTGCTTCTTCCCGAAATTGCTGAACTTTACGGCGTGATGGTAGATGACCTTTTCAAAAAACAGTCTGTGGCTTACGACAATTACGCTCAAAGATTGTCTGCACTCTATGAAATCAGCGAAGACCCCGAGGATTTTTTGAGATGCCGTCTTGAATATCAGAAACTTATGAAAACAGGAGAGTTGTCGATGCATGACAAGTGGGACTACGGATGGCTACATATGGCGATGATGTATGATTGTAAAAAAGAGGCTCTCAAATGGTTTGACAAAGTTTTAGCTGATAAAACGGATAAAAATTCGTTACCGTATAGACGAGCGGCAACAATGAAACAGGGCATGCTCTTTTCTTTTGGAAAGGGAGATGAGATTTTAAAAGATCGTCAGCGTGAGATGGACGAAGCATGTGGGGAACTTGACGAGAGAGAATGGTGCTTGCTTATAGAAGCATACGACTCGGCAAAGCAGTATGAAAAGGCGCTTTTGG
>JAZNEM010000049.1:0-3399 GCA_045588595.1 Eubacteriales bacterium | reverse complement strand
TTATCGGCATATGTTCGCTCGAACTCCGTAGGGGAGACCTGTGGTCTCCCGCGGGCGAACAAAGTTCGCCCCTACGGTGTTTGGGTTAAATTTTTGCGTTATTGCGTAGCCGTTTCATTTGATTTTGTATTTATCAACCCCCCCGACAAATCAAAATTTGAAGCAACGACAAACAAAAACCGACAGATTTTGATCTGTCGGTTTTTTCATATTAATTACGCTTCCTCGTCGTTTGAGAGGAATATAACTACCTTACGGTTGTTTTCCGAGCCGATGGAGTTGGTGGAAACACCCTCCATATTCTGTATCTCGGAGTGAATGATTCGTCTTTCGTAAGGATTCATAGGCTCAAGCATAACGCTCTTCTTGTACTTGATGACCTTTGACGCCATTCTTCTCGCGAGAGCGCGGAGAGTTTCCTCTCTCTTTGCTCTGTAACCCTCGACGTCAACGGTGATCTTAACGTAATCGCCCTTCTTGCCGTCGATTCTCTTATTAGCCGCGAGATTTGCAAGATACTGGAGAGAGTCAAGCGTATCTCCGTGGTGTCCGATAAGGATAGCCGCGGATTCTCCGCTTATGCTTATTCTCTTTTCTCCGCTTTCTCCGTCGGTCATCTCGACCTCTGCCTCAATGTTCATATCACAAAGAAGCTTCTTGATAAACTCAAGAGCGTTTACCTCACCGCCTACGGTGTAGGAAGCACTTATCTTTGCGTCTACCGCACCGATACCGAACAGACCCTTTTTAGGCTCGTCGATAACGGTATATTCAATAGCCTCGGAATTGGGAGCGCCAAGCTCTGCAACCGCAAGAGCAACAGCCTCCTCGACCGTTTTTGCGCTTGTAATAATTTCCTTTTTCACTTTAATGTTTCTCCGTGTTTATTATTCAGTGTCGTTTTCGGAATCTTTTTCTGTTTTTTCTTCGCTCTTCTCTTCCTTTTTGTCGTCCTTCTTTATGGGCGCTGCGGAGAGAATACCCTTTTTACCTGCTTCCGCTTTTTTAGCGGCATCAGCGGCTTCCTGCGCTTCAAGTGCCTCGCGGCGAGCCTTTGCGGCTTCGGCAGTATCTGTGAAGTCCTCGTCGTCGATATGGTGGAGCGAACGAACTACTCTGCCCGACTTGTTCTTGGGCGCTTTTTCTACACGTACGTTCATTTCCTTTTCAGCCGCCTTGTAATCCTCTTCGGTAAATACGGGCACGGGCATAGCCTTCTTGAGTATCGCCTGCTTAACTACGCCGAGCAAGGATTTGAATATCCAGTAAACACCGATAGCTGCGGGAGTAATGAAGGCGATATAAACGCTCATCAGAGGCATCATGACGTCCATCATATTGTTGGAGCATCCCATAGCCTTATCGTCGGTTACGGGCTGATAGGTGAGCTTGCGGTTTATCTTCATGCTGAAGAAGTACGCAACGAAGGTAATTACGGGAATAAGGAGCAACCACCAGTTCTGCGCGAAGTTTGAGAACGCGAGAGTAGGCTGGAGACCGAGGTCGAATCTGTTAAGGAAGCTTAACTGAGGAACGTCGGAAATATCCTGAATATGCTCCGCAAAGCCCTCGATACCCGAATAAACGCCTACTCCGTGAGAAGAAATAACGTTTCTCATGTCGGAAGCGAGAGTCAGGTTTCTCGAAAGCTCGTACTCAACACCTGTAAAGCTCTTTGTTACGTTTGCAACTGCCGCGATAATATCCTCTGACAGACCGCAGATGTAACGAAGAGGGTTCAAAACGATGTTGTAAAGCGCGATGATGATAGGAAATTGGATAAGAAGGGGAAGACATCCGCCCATGGGGTTGTAACCCTCTTTTTGATAGAGCGTCTGTATCTCCTGCGTCATTTTCTGCTGTGTGGGTTTGTCGTCCCTGCCCGCGTACTTTTTGCGGATAGCCATTTCCTTGGGACGAAGCTTTGCCTGCTTAATTGAATTTTTCTGTTGCTTGATACCAAAGGGAAGCAGAATGATCTCAATAATTACTGCAAAGATCAAAAGAGCGAACAGATATTGGTTGCCCATGATCCAGTTACAGAATTTGATCACATAACCCATCGGTATGTTAATAATATCCCAGATTGAAGTCATCAGATAATTTTTTGCCTCTGCAAAGCAGAAGCTATCTCCTATTCTTTATTGGGTGTTTCGTCATTGTCCTCCGATTCTTGAATATCGGAAAGAGAGCCTTCCTCGCCATCCTTTTTATCTTTGCGGTATTTCGGTATCTTCTTTGGCGGAACGGGGTCATACCCTCCCGCGCAGAACGGATTACAGCGTAAGATACGCCAGACCGTCAGACCGAATCCTACAAAAAAGCCTCGTTTCATAAACGCCTCAATGGCGTAGGCAGAGCAAGTAGGTGTGAACCTACAGCAAGGATTTCGTTTTAGCGGCGATAAAAATTTCTGATAAAGCCGTATCAGCCAAGCACAAACGTACTTCATTGTTTTTCGGTTTCCGCGCTCTTTGCGCGGTCTTTTTTCATTTCGAGTTTAGAAAAAGCGAATTCAAGCTCATGGGCAACGTCAGTACTTTTAGCATCGTTTATTGCCTCACGCGCGCTTATGACGATAAGAAAGCCCGTTTTAAGTCCGTCACGCTCAATATCGTACGCCGCGCGAATAACGCGCTTTGCGCGGTTTCGCTCGACAGCTCCGCCTATCTTCTTTGAAACTGTAAGGCCCAAACGATTGACGAAGCGCTTTTGCGGATGCTCCTTTTTCAGTCTTGCGGCGGCATAGTCGCGAAGCACGTAGACCGCGGTGTATTTGCCGACGAATCTCTTGCCCTGACGGTACGCCTTATTATACAGATGATTTTCCGTTATCGCAATATTCTTCATTTTCTCTAAACCGTCCATATGCTAAAAACCCCGATGCTCTAACAAAACAGAGGGGTCTGTTTTCAGGTCATCGGCGGTTTTTATGTTTTAAGCAAATTTACTTAAAAATCAATAGGTCAGTCTTTTTCTGCCCTTAGCGCGTCTTCTCTTGAGTACGTTTCTACCGTCAGCGGTAGCCATTCTCTTTCTGAAGCCGTGTTCTTTTTTTCTCTGACGCTTTTTGGGTTGATAGGTTCTGAGCATTGCGTTGCACCTCCTTAATTTTGTGTGTGATCTCGGACTAAAAAACGCCCAAGACCCTTACGGAAGCGTTTTGCTTTTCAGCCGAAAATACGCTTTATACAATGACATCTTATATTAAACCATAAAAGAGTCCATTTGTCAAGAGATTTTTTAAAATTTTTTGATTTTCTTCTGCTTTTTGCAAAAAAAGGCGGTTGACCGACGGGAATTTCCATGGTATAATAAGGGGGAAAGAGAGCATGTATATGCCTCACGACTACGGGCCGACGAACGCTTTTCGATAGAGCCTTCACCCCGCGTCATCCT
>JAZNEM010000048.1:0-11848 GCA_045588595.1 Eubacteriales bacterium | reverse complement strand
TTTTTGAAAAAAGCTCCGCAAAAACTTTCCTGAAAAGAATTTACTGTGTAGCCGTTATGGCTATGCAAAACCTTGTTTTAGAAAGTTTTTTGAGGGAGTTTGAGGGAACTTTTTTTCAAAAAAGTTTCCTCATCGCGTCCTCCCCGATAAACCACAATTGGTTTGAAATTATTTTATTTGTACTATCTTCTTATTTTTTTGAAAATATATCCAATATTTTCGAAATACCCTTTACAATCATTCTCAAATGTTGTATAATATAAAAAGAGATACCCATTTATAAAGCGTATTTCAACATACCTAATTCATAAAAGAAAGCAAGAAAAAGCCATGAGATGCGTACATCTTGATTTTCACACCAGCCCCTTATCGAAGGTATCGGTGAAAAATTTGACAAGAAAAAATTTGTAAAAACAAAAAAGACGCTAATATCGATCTTATGACCGTTTTTGAAAAAGCAAAAAGGCTATCATCGAATTCGCTGACAACGGTGGACAGATAATCGCAAGCTACAAGAGTATTTTCGACGAGCTTGGAATCTGAAATAAATTATAATTATTTTAGGAGGTTTTTATGAAAAAAATCATTATAATTGCTATATCATGTATACTTACGTTATCTTCATTTTTGTTTACCTCGTGTGAAAAAAGAATAGATAATAATGAAAATAAATCATCGGAACAAACTACTGCGCAAACGCAAAATAATACAGTTAACGAAGAAAAGCCTATGCCAATTCCTTCAGTAAAGGGAAAGAACGGAAGACAGCTTTTCGAGGACGCAATGTCCTCTTACACAGGCTCGACGACCTTTGACATTGCCATGACCATGGAATCTACGGAAAATGGCACAAAAACGACCGAAAAGATGGAGTATAAGATCGGCAGCAATTCAATGTACTTTGATATAGAGATGAGCGAGCAGGACATGACGATATGGTTCGTCGATAACACCTTATACTTGGAAATGGGCGATGAAAAATATAAAGCCGCCAATACAAATATTGCTGACGTATTGGGAGAAAACTTCTTTGACGAGCTTTTATCCGAGCTTCCGACAGACATTTCCGATATACCCGAAGCTTATATGAAGAAAATGGAAAGCGCGCAGATATATTCTTACAAGGGAACGTATTACTTCTCGGTAACCGTTACCGATGAGGAAGCTATTGAGATGGAGCTTGGAGAAAAGGGCTACACCGAAACTATGTACTTTGATTCCAACGGTGCTATCAAAAAAATAGTCGCAAAGGATGCCAAGGAAACTATGACCGTGCTTATAAACAGTTACGGCAAGGACGTTACGATAACCAAACCCGAAAATGCGGACGAATTTATTGAGCAACCGACAACTCCTCCTGCGGATCCCGGCATGCAAGACCCCGCAACTTATGCGGTGTATGAACAGCTTCTTAACACAATCGATACAGCTACTGTATATACTATGACAATAGAAATGGACGGAGAGCCATACATTTTTTATGAAACTGATGGCAAAGGCGGAAAATACGTAGGTGTATATGAATCTTCTGCCGAGAGTTACGATATGTGGATAGTCAAAAACCAAGGATATATAAGCCAAAACGGTCAGTATCCGCAAAAAACAACAGTATCTTCCGATATGCTTCAATCATTTACTAAAATAGAAAATTTAAGAGATCAGATCACAGATAATCGTATACAGGGCGAGAAAATGTCGGATCTGAAACATTTCAACACCTCGAATCTGAATGAAAAAACTCTTTCCTTTGGTGTTCTTGATACAACCTATACGTATGTATTTACGTATGGATCTTCGTATATCGACGTTTTGGTAACTAAAAACGAAAACGGTCGATCCGAAACACTAAAATATATATTTGATTTTATATCAGACCCAATGTTTGAAGTATACGCGCCGATATAATTTATATCACACAAAAAAAGAGCAAAAACTAACATTTTCGCTCAATATATTGTAAAAAATGATAGGATGATTATTCCTATCATTTTTCTATATTATGAGTTTTTATAAATTCTTTTATATCCAAAAGCAATTTTATATCTTTATCTGAAAGTGCTTCGAATTCACCTAAATTCAGCAAGTATCTGGGGTCTAATTTTAAAATTTGACAAATTCGGCGAAGCTGCTCCATGCTCGGCTCTTGTACGTCACGCTCGATTTTGGAGTAGTTGGATTGATTCATTGGAATCAATTTTGCCATATCTCGCTGCGAAAGATCCATATCTTCCCTTTTGTTTCTGATTTTTTGACCAATATTCACTACGTTCACCCCCTAAAAAATATTATAACATTTTTAACTAAAACCATTGACATTTAGTTAAAAATATGATATAATTCACATCAAGAGTTAGTTTTCAACTCAAATCCACAAAAAGCGAGGAAATTATCTATGAAAAGCAAATCTTTATTTGTGCAAATTCTATTTGTAATTATTCTTGCCGTCATTTGTCTGTTATTAACTTTGGGAATATCGTTTTTGGCAGGCTCATTGAATGTAGAATTGTTTGATTTTGAAAATCTCAATTTTTCAAATATGATCCCCATTCTTCTACTATGTGGATTTATTAGTTGTGTCGTAGTCGGAATCTGTGTGCTTTTCGTAATACGGACAGCTTTGGTCAAAACAAAAGAATATTTAAATGACGAAAAAGGAGAAACAAAAAAATGAAATGTACCAATCACCCTGAACGTGAAGCTGACGGTATGTGTGCCTATTGCGGTAAGCCATTCTGCAAGGAATGTCTGGTTGAAGTAAAAGGCAGAATGTACTGCAAAGATGATCTTGGAAATGTCCTTGATGAAGCAAAGCAACAATCAGCAAGCGCAGCTCCAACTATCAACATAACCAATTCCAATGATAGTGTTAACACCAATAGTAATGTAAACAATAGCAGTATGGGACTTGGACTTCCTGCAAGGAAAAGCAAAATGGTTGCCCTCATTCTTTGTATTCTCGGATTCTTTGGTTTAGCCGGATTGCACAGAATGTACGTTGGAAAAGTCGGAAGCGGCGTTCTTTATCTTTTTACATACGGTTTTTGTTTAGTTGGAACAATTATAGATTTGATTTCGATCATCTCCGGCGGCTTCCGCGACAGTTATGGTCAACCTTTGGCATAAATATAAAAATGCATCAAAAAGAAAAAAGCAAGCCCTACATTCTTTATTTGTAGGGTTTGCTCTTTTTTGTATTTTTTATATAATTACAAAATTTGTTTCCTTTCCGTTATGCATTATAAAGAATTTGTTTGGAATTTCGTGTCCGGGTTGCGGTCTTACACGAGGTTTTATTTCTATTCTCAAGTTTAACTTCAAAGCTGCCACACAATATAACGTTTTATCAATACCGCTTTTTATAGGTATTGTGATTTACGGCTTTCTTTGCGTTTCAGATATTCTTTTAAACCGTAACGATATAGAACGAATTGAATCACAATGCAAGAAAAAATATATGTTAACTATTTTTCTCATCATTTTCGGTCTTTCCATATACTTAAACAATCTATTATAATGCAAACGTTTTCTTTGCGTGCTTTTAAAAGCAAACTAAAGAAAACGGCATAAGACTTTAACACCTTGTACCGTTTTCTTTACAATGTTTTCTTTTGGTTACTTTTCTTTTTCAAAAGAAAAGTAACCGCGTCCTTAAAGCGTTGCCGCCATTACGGCTTTGATGGTATGCATACGGTTCTCAGCTTCGTCAAAGACGATAGACTGCGCGCTTTCGAACACCTCGTTGGTGACTTCCATACAGTCGAGTCCGAATTTTTTGTGTATCTCCATACCGGTAGTGGTATTAAGGTCGTGGAAAGCGGGCAGACAGTGCATGAAACGGCACTGCTCACCTGCGTTCTGCATAAGAGCAGAGGTCACGCGGTAAGGCATAAGATCGTCTATACGCTCTTTCCAAACCTCCGCAGGCTCGCCCATAGATACCCAAACGTCAGTATAAATAACGTCAGCGCCCTTGGTTGCAACCATAGGATCTTCAATAAATTCAAGTGTCGCGCCCGTTTCCTTTGCGATAGCCATGCATTCCGCAACGAGAGCTTGATCGGGGAAATATTTCTTCGGGGCGCAAGCGACGAAGTGCATTCCCATCTTCGCGCAACCGACCATAAGAGAGTTACCCATATTATAACGCGCGTCACCCATGTAAACGAGCTTCACACCGCGAAGCTTTCCGAAATGCTCACGTACCGTAAGGAAATCCGCAAGTATCTGCGTGGGGTGGAATTCGTTTGTAAGTCCGTTCCATACAGGGACATCGGCATACTTTGCAAGCTCTTCAACTATCTCCTGACCGTATCCGCGGTACTCTATACCGTCAAACATCCTGCCAAGAACGCGAGCCGTATCGGCAATGCTTTCCTTTTTGCCTATCTGCGAGCCCGTGGGATCGAGATATACGGGGTGCATGCCGAGATCCGCACCCGCCACCTCGAACGCGCAACGCGTACGGGTACTTGTCTTTTCAAATACGAGAGCTATATTCTTGCCCTCGCAAAGTTTGTGCGGTACTCCCGCCTTTTTCTTTGCCTTAAGCTCTGCGGCAAGGTCGATAAGTCCCTCTATCTCCGCAGGAGTGAAATCAAGAAGCTTTAAAAAGCTCTTTCCCTTTAAATTCAACATTTGATCCCTCCAAATTTATGAGTTTGAAAGCTCGGCGGCAACCGACTTTATTATCTCTACCGCCTCTTTGAGTACGTCCGTAGGAATATTAAGAGCAGGCAAAAGTCTTACCTTATGCTTTGCCGTCAAGCAAAGAACTCCGCGCTCTATACATTTTTTGACCACGTCGGAAGCCGTCGCTTCGGTCTCTATTCCCACCATAAGTCCAAGACCGCTAACAGATTTAACGCCCTTTGCTCCGTCAAATGCGGAGAAGATATACTCACTCTTTGCCTTTATATCGGCAAGAAGCTTTTCATCTATACGTTCAATAATGCTGACACCGCCCGCGCAAGCCACGGGATTTCCGCCAAATGTCGAGCCGTGATCGCCAAATCCGAGAACGTTCTGCACCTTTTCGGAAAGAATAGCCGCGCCGAGCGGAAGTCCTCCGCCGATTCCCTTGGCAGTAGTAACTACATCGGGCTTTATACCGTAATGCATATAAGAGTAAAACTCGCCCGTACGTCCGTTACCCGTTTGCACCTCATCAACGATAAGAACTATATCGTTTTTCTTTGCGTATGCGGCAACACCCTTTACGAAATCGGGTTCAAGAACGTTTACTCCGCCCTCACCCTGAATACATTCTATCATTATACCGGCAAGCTTATTCTCATTTGCAAGCTTCAAAAATGCGTCAAGGTCATTTGCGGGGGTATGAATGAAGCCGGGAGTCAAGGGCCGGAACAGCTCATGATAATGCTCTTGTCCCGTAGCCGCAAGGGTCGTCAGAGTTCTTCCGTGAAAGCCGTTTTCAAGCGTGATTATCGTAAAATGATCAGCGCCCTTCTTTTCTGCCGAATATTTTCTTGCGACCTTTATAGCACATTCATTCGCCTCCGCGCCCGAATTGCTAAAGAATACCTTGCTCATTCCAGTGCGTGTGCAAAGCATCTCGGCAAGCTTTCCGCAAGGTTCGGTGTAATAAAGGTTCGACATATGCTGAACCTTTGTAAGCTGGCTCGTAACAGCCGCTACCCACTCGTCATCCGAGATACCGAAAGCAGTAACTCCGATTCCCGAACCCATATCTATATATTTCTTGCCATCGGTATCATAGACCTCCGAGCCTTTTCCGCTTACTATCTCAACAGGAAATCTTGCGTATGTTCCCGCAACGTATTCTTTATCGCGAATCTGTATATCGCTCATATCAGCCTCCAGTTACCATAGTACCCGCACCCTCATCGGTGAGAAGCTCCATAAGAATGGAATGCGGTACTCGTCCGTCCATAATAATAACGTTTTTAACGCCCTTTTCTATAGCCTCGATACAACACTCGACCTTGGGTATCATACCACCCGAAATAATGCCCTCTTTCTGAAGCGCTCTTGCTTCGGGAACTGTAACCTCAGTAATAAGAGTGGAAGGATCGTCCTTATCGCGCAAAAGTCCCGCAATATCGGTCATCATAATAAGTCTTTCTGCGTTGAGTGCTCCCGCTATATAAGCAGCTGCAGTGTCTCCGTTTATATTATAGGCATTTCCCTCTTTGTCGCAACCGATCGTTGATATAACGGGAGTGTATCCCTTTTCAAGAAGGTCAATAATGGGAGAAATGTGTACATTAGTTATCTTTCCAACGTACCCGAGTCGTTCGTCCTTCATCTTCGACTCGATAAGTCTGCCGTCCATACCTGAGATACCCATAGCTTTACAGCCTTTCATCTCAAGCAGATTTACGAGCGTCTTGTTGACCTTACCCGCAAGCACCATCTGAACGATATCCATAGTCTCCTTGTCGGTAACACGAAGTCCGTTAACGAATTCAGGCTTCTTTCCAAGCTTATCCATAAGCTCGTTTATTTCAGGTCCACCACCGTGAACGAGAACGACCTTTACACCTATAAGCCACAAAAGAGCAATATCCTCCATGACCTGCTCCTTGAGTTGCTCGTTTATCATAGCATTTCCACCGTATTTGATAACAACGACCTTACCCGTGTAACGTCTGATATAAGGAAGCGCCTGCGTAAGTACCTCTGCGCGCTCCATATTGGAAAAATGATTGTTTATCATTGTTTTTCTCCTTTTATATTACGTGCGGTAATCACCGTTTATTTTTACGTAATCGTAAGTAAGGTCGCAACCCCAAGCGGTAGCCGTGCCCTCACCGTTACCAACCGAAATGATTATCTCTATTTCGCTCTCAAGGAGTATCTCCTTTGCCTTTTCCTCGGAGAAAGCAACACCCGCTCCGTTTACACAAACAGTTATCTCTCCCTTTGCGCTCTTGAACGAAACGTCTACCTTCGTTACGTCAACATCAGCTCCGCTGTAACCGATAGCGCAGAGAACGCGTCCCCAGTTAGCATCCGCACCGAACATAGCGGCTTTAAGAAGACTTGAGCAGATAACACTCTTTGCAACGGTCTTTGCCGTAGCAATATCCTTTGCTCCCGAGACCTTACATTCGAGAAGCTTTGTAGCTCCCTCTCCGTCTCCCGCGATCATACGGCAAAGATAAACTGTAACTGTGTTAAGAGCCTTCATAAACGCGGAGAAGTCCTCGCCCTCTGCCGTGATCTCTGCATTGCCTGCCATTCCGTTTGCAAGAACTGTAACCATATCGTTCGTTGAGGTATCTCCATCAACGCTTACCATGTTAAAGGTATCCTTTATATCGCTTGACAATGCCTTTCCGAGCATCTCGGCACTTATAGCCGCATCGGTAGTAATAAACACGAGCATGGTAGCCATGTTCGGATGTATCATTCCGCTTCCTTTTGCGATACCACCGATATGACAAGTTTTTCCGCCCACGGCAAACTCAACGGCTATCTCCTTTTTAGCAACATCGGTCGTCATTATTCCCTCTGCAGCCGCATCAGTTCCATCCTTTGAAAGTCCCGATACGAGCGAGGGGATTCCCGCCTTGATAGGCTCGATGTCGAGAGGCTGACCGATAACTCCCGTAGACGCAACAACTACGTCGGAAGCCTTGATACCCATCTCTTTAGCGAGAAGCTCACTCATCTGCTCTGCTATCTCAATACCGTTTGCATTGCAGGTGTTCGCATTTCCGCTATTGCAGATAACTGCCTGTGCATAACCGTCTGATATATGATCTTTTGTAACTGTAAGGGGCGCGCCCTTAACAAGATTCGTCGTATAAACCGCGGCAGCGGTTGCCGGAACTTCACTGTAAATGAGCGCAAGGTCGCGCTTTGTGCGGTTTTTACGTATTCCGCAATGTACTCCGTTTGCGCTAAAGCCTTTAGCCGCGCAAACTCCTCCGTTTATTATTTTCATTTTTAACACCTCTATCTTTAAACGTTAAGTCCCGTATCTTCGGGAACTCCAAGTAATATGTTCATGTTCTGTATTGCCGCACCCGACGCTCCCTTGCCGAGATTGTCGAAGCGCGCAACGAGAGTAAATCTCTCTTCGTTTCCGCAGACAGTTATCTGCATATCGTCTCTACCCGAGAACGCGTTTGCCGAGAGGAATCCTCCCTCGCTTTCATCTTCAACGAATCTGACAAGTCCGTCTTTATAATATTCACGGTAAACGTTCTTTATATCTTCAAGCGTTCCCTTAACATCACTTGCGAACAAAGGAACTGTGACCTCCATTCCGCAAGCAAAGGGAGCAACGATAGGACAGAAAACAGGAGCATTTTCAAGACCGCAAAGTGCCTTCATTTCGGGAAGATGCTTGTGAGTCTGTGTAAGTCCGTACAATCTCGGAGCATCGAGAAGCGGATCTCGTTCGTCTCCCTCGTATTCGGCTATCATTTTTTTACCGCCGCCCGTATATCCTGTTAGAGAAAAGCAAGAAAGCTTGGCGTCATGGGAAATTATACCCGACTCAACAAGAGGCGCGACAAGAGAGACGAATCCGCTTGCGTGACAACCAGGGTTTGCTATACGCTTTGATGCGGCAATTCTTTCTCTAAGTCCTGAAAGCTCGGGGAAACCGTACGTCCACGCGCTGTTCGTTCTGTGCGCGGTTGATGTATCTATGATGGCAACGTTTGAATTCCCCGCAAGCTCTACCGCTTCTATTGCCGCCGCATCGGGAAGACAAAGAAACGCAATATCAGCCTCCGCAAGTGCCTCCGCTCTTGCGCCGCTATCCTTTCTTCTCTCTTCGGAAAGCGTTATAAGCTCTATCTCTTTTCGCGCACCGATACGCTCGTAAATACGCAGTCCCGTTGTGCCCGCACTGCCATCTATAAATACTTTTGTCATAGCTTTTCTCCTTAAAATTCCACCTTATTTAACCCAAAATCCGTCCTGCAAGAAAAAGGTCTCGCAGGACGGGTATATTTTGATTACTTGTTCTTTGCGTCTACGATCGCCTGAACCTTTATGGGAAGTCCGTAAAGATTAATGAATCCTGCGGAATCCTTCTGATCGTAATCACTCTCGCCAAAGGTTGCGATCTCTTCGCTATACAATGAGTAAGGACTCCATACGCCTGCATTGATCATATTGCCCTTGTAGAGCTTAAGGCGTACCTTACCCGTAACTTTCTCCTGCGTTTTGTCAACAAATGCGCTGAGAGCCTCACGGAGAGGTGTAAACCACTGACCGTTGTAAACAAGCTCTGCAAAGGTAATGGAAAGCTTTTGCTTTTCATGCATGGTCATCTTGTCAAGGCAGATGCTCTCAAGAACGGTGTGTGCCTTGTAAAGAATGCTTCCGCCGGGAGTCTCGTAAACACCGCGGCACTTCATACCAACAAGACGGTTCTCAACGATATCGAGAAGTCCGATACCGTTCTTTCCGCCCACCTCGTTAAGTGCGAGGATTATTTCCTTTGCGCTCATCCTCTGTCCGTTGTATGCTACGGGAACACCCTGCTCGAAATCAAGCTCGATGTAGGTGGGAACGTCGGGAGCTTTGATGGGAGAAACGCCCATCTCAAGAAATCCTTCCTTTTCGTACAAAGGCTCGTTGCCCGTATCCTCAAGGTCAAGTCCCTCGTGAGACAAGTGCCAGAGGTTCTTGTCCTTGGAGTAGTTGGTCTCACGGTTTATCTTCAGAGGAATGTTGTGCGCCTCTGCGTAGTCTATCTCTTCATCACGAGACTTGATGTCCCACTCACGCCAAGGAGCGATGATAGGCATATTGGGAGCAAAATGCTTGATAGCAAGTTCAAAACGAACCTGATCGTTACCCTTACCCGTACAACCGTGACAGATAGCGTCTGCGCCCTCTTTGAGAGCGATCTCAACAAGTCCCTTTGCGATGCAAGGACGAGCGTGGCTCGTTCCGAGGAGATATTCCTCGTAGATAGCGCCTGCCTTCATGGTGGGGATTATGTATTCGTCAACGTACTCGTCGGTGAGGTCAAGAACGTAGAGCTTGGAAGCACCCGTCTTGATAGCCTTTTCTTCAAGGCCCTCAAGCTCGTCAGCCTGTCCAACGTTACCCGAAACAGCAATTACTTCGCAGTTATTGTAGTTCTCCTTAAGCCACGGAATGATGATAGAAGTGTCAAGACCTCCCGAGTATGCAAGAACGACCTTTTTGATTTCATTTTTATTCATGGTGTGTATTTCCTTTCGAATATTTATTCATTGTTTTCTTGGTTTATGCATATATTATACAACTTTTTTGAAATTTGTCAATAGATAATATAATATTTTTTTTAGCTTTTCGCATTTTCGGAAATTTGTTGTGCCTCTCGCAAATCCCGCCCTTTTTATTTATGCAATTTGCACACATCGTTTTAGCATTTGCTTTCTTTTTGAATGAAATTTTATGCGTAACGCTTGTATAAATATTCATTCATCAAGTGATATTTCAAACCATAGAACAATATAAAAATATTTTTCAACCAAAAGCTTTTTTGACGAATTAAATATTGACAATATAGACTGGGCATGGTATAATATTAAGGTGACATCAAATTTTATACGCGGGCGTGGCGGAATTGGCAGACGCGCAAGATTTAGGATCTTGTGTTAATTCGTGCAGGTTCAAGTCCTGTCGCCCGCACCAAAAAGCCATAAGATAAGAGATGAAATCTTACCTTATGGCTTTTTTTATTATAAATGAGAATAAACAGCTTTAATTCGCAAAAATTTTACGTTTATTTTCGCAGATGTTTTGAAATTCAAAAAATATAGATCACTTAAGTGTAGGATACTCACCATTTACAAAATTCCATATTTCTGCATTCCAAAGCATTCTGCTTACATAAAATTCAATATTTTTTAAATCATTAACGGTAGCGGGGGAACCATTCTTTTTTATGTTTGTTCCCTCGATCAACTGATTGCTTGAATAATAACACATATCTATTTTTTCATAAGCATTTGCAATAGAAGCCGCATTGCCTTCTAAGTCGGCTTGAATCTTAACATTGCTTGTTGTCCATGAATTACTTAATCCGTTAAAAATTACTGCTTGACCGATTAAACCGCCTGCATAACCCTGTCTACACACAATATCAACATTTCCTGTAGAATAGCAATTTTTCACAGTAGTCACCAAAAGGTTTCCAACTAACCCCCCAGCAAATCCCTCGGCTTTACCTTCTCCTTTTACCGAAACAGTGGAAAAAGAATTCGTAACAAATGATTTTCCGCTAATTTCACCAATCAAACCGCCTAACATAAAGCTAAGATTTTCATCATCGTTCGATGAAAAAACAATATTGTTTCCAGAATAACATTGTGCCATAGAACCTGCATATGCCGTACCTATTATTCCACCAACCGCAAAATATCGCCAAATCGCATCATCTTTTCGAGTATTATAAGATGTTAGAATATCAACATTTGAATAAGTGCTTGTGATATTACTATCATCGGAACGACCGATAACTCCACCAACGTAGAAAGTATCTTTTCCTAATACATTCATTTTTCCTTTTACGGAGCAATTTGTAATATCTCCATAGCTTTCACCTGCCAATCCACCCACATAAAGTCTACAATTTTCTGAACCTACAATATCAATGTCAATATTAATTACATCCATGTTGAGAATATTTCCCGTTGTGTAGCCAAAAAGCCCTACATTGCATGTATACAAATCACCGCGATTGCTCGTGTTTTCAAAATCTGTAAATACAGATTGTGTCGTTATTTTCACATTCGAAACAGTATAACCGTTTCCTTCAAAATCACCTGCAAACTTCGTTTCCGAAGTTGCACCGATAGGAGATATTGCGATATTATTTAAATCAATATGATTTTTTAAATATATCTTTGTA
>JAZNEM010000047.1:0-4402 GCA_045588595.1 Eubacteriales bacterium | reverse complement strand
GTCCCGCGAATTTGCGAGTAACAAGTAACTCGGTCAAAAACCGACTTGTTGCGCTATACCATGTTTGTTAAACTCCCCGACAAACCGCAATTTATTTAAACAACAAACGACCCACGGCTCTGTGCGATGCACAGAGCCGTGGGTCTGTTTATAAATTCACCGTCTTATAGACCTTGCCGTCAAGGCTACAGAAGTTTAGCGTTTTGTTTTCATAAATGATATAGCTTTTCACCGAATTTTCCTTGGGTATCGACACAGAACCCGGATTCACATAAAGATTGCCCTCACCGAACGGCTCGCACACGGGAATATGCGTATGTCTGTGCAAAAGGATATCACCTTTTTTAAGCGGCGGCAGAGCGCTCGTATTAAAAGTATGTCCGTGTGTCACGAAAAAGGTCAGTCCGTCCGCGCAAAGATACGCATACGAGGCAAGAACGGGAAACGAGAGCACCATCTGGTCGACCTCAGTGTCGCAGTTCCCTCTCACGCAGAGCAGCTCGTCCCTCATAGCGTTAAGCATCTCGATGACCTTTTTGGGAGCATATCCGCTCGGAAGATCGTTTCTCGGACCGTGATAAAGAATATCACCGAGCAATATAAGCTTCTCCGCTCCGCTCTCGCGGTAGCGTTCGATAAGCTTCTCGGTACACTCCGCGTCTCCGTGAATATCGGAAGCTATGAGCCACTTGACACTCATCTTATACTTCCCTCTCCGTCGATAAGATATTTCTCGGTAGTAAGCGCGGACAATCCCATAGGACCTCTTACGTGAAGCTTCTGCGTTGAAATGCCTATCTCCGCGCCAAATCCAAACTCACCGCCGTCCGTAAATCTTGTAGACGCGTTGACGTAAACAGCCGCGGAATTGACTTCTCTCTGGAATCTCTCGCCATGAGCCTTATCCCCCGTAACTATCGCTTCGCTATGTCCCGTACTGTATTTGTTTACGTGAGCTATCGCGTCACTCAAGGTATCGACAACACGGACAGCCACGATATAGTCGTTGTATTCGGTATAAAGATCCTCGTCGGTCGCTTCTTTTGCTTCGGGTATAAGAACACGGGTTTTCGCGCAACCGCGTATCTCAACGTCAAAATCCTTCATTCTCTCTGAAAACGCGGGCAAGAATTTTGCCGCAACACCTGCGTGAACGAGAACCGTTTCTATCGCATTGCAAACGGACGGGCGGCTGCATTTTGCGTTGACCGCGATATTCAAAGCCATTTCCATGTCTGCGGAATCGTCAACGTAAAGGTGACAGTTACCTGCTCCCGTTTCTATAACGGGCACTTTAGCGTTCTCAACAACGCTCTTTATAAGTCCCTTGCCTCCGCGAGGGATAAGAACGTCTATCTTTCCGCGCATGGTCATGAGGATATTTGCACTCTCGCGCTCGGTAGAGGTAACAAGCTCGACACAGTGCGGGTCAAATCCGCAGGAGTCAAGTGCACCTTTCATTACCGAAACAAGAGCCGTATTCGTATATATCGCTTCCTTACCGCCTCGAAGAACTACAGCGTTACCCGTCTTGAGACAAAGTGCAGCGGAATCTACTGTCACGTTAGGACGAGCCTCGTAAATGATAGCAACCACGCCAAGTGGGACGCGTACACGTTTAATGTGCAAGCCCGACGGACGCTCCCAAGAGTCTCCCGTGCCGATAGGATCGTCAAGCTTCGTAACGTCAACGAGGGATGCGCATATACCCTCTATCCGCTTTTCATTGAGCATAAGTCTGTCTATCATTGCCTTTGCAACACCGTTAGACTCTGCCGCCTCAAGATCACGCTTGTTTTCGTTTACTATCGTCTCCGCGTTCCCGCGCAAAGCCTCGGCTATCTTCAAAAGAGCATTATTCTTTTCCTCTGTGCTTGCAAGAGCAAGCTTTGCGGCAGCCGCCTGCGCGTTATTGCATAAACATTCTATCTCTTCATAAAGTTCCATAAATATTAAAACCGTCCTTAAATTTTTGTCTTACTTTCTTTTTCGCGAAAAAGAAAGTAACCAAAGAAAAAGCAAAACAAAAGAATTTCCCTTGCGCCTATTTCACATACGCCTTTTCTATTTCGCAGATATACATACGGTGATAGTCTTTTTCAGCGTAATTTGACAGCAAGTATCTGTCAATAAAGCACTCCTCTTCGATATCCTGCGCGTAAAGCTTTCTGCATACGAGCAAAAGCTTCGCTTCCTTAATACATGGGACTCCGTCAACGATAATAGTCGAAAGTCCCGCTTTTGCAAGCTTATCGCAGTCTCGTCCGCTTTCTCTTCCGCAAAGAGTAAGCGCGTTTCTATATTCTTCGTCCAAAAAAGCAAAGGATATCCTATCTTCTTTTTCCACAAGAGAATACGTATGTCTCTGCGGTCTTATAAACGCCGTGCAAACACATTTGTTCCACAGGACTCCGAGTGTACCCCAGCTTGCCGTCATAGCATTGACTCTGCCGTTTTCCTCATCATTTGCAGTTATAAGCATCCATGTCTTGCCTATAAGCTTCATCGCGTTTTCAACTTCGTAAGGTGATATCTCCTTAAAATATTCCATATGATACCTCCCAATATATCTACCATATATGATATCAAAAATTCCGCGTTTCGTCAATTGTTTTTAGAATACAAAAGCAAATATTAAAACATAATTCACAAATGTTCATAAATTGTACAAAAAATACTGTCGATATAGGTTGCGAAAAAATGTATAATTATAATGTAACAAATTGATTTCATGAAAGGAAATATAAAATGCAAAACAATATAGAATTTATAAGGAAGCTCCCCATTCCTATGGACCTGAAGGCGCAATATCCTCTTAAATCCGAATACGCGGAAAAGAAAAAAATACGCGACGCGGAAATTGCCGACGTTTTTACGGGAAAGTCGGGTAAGCTGATCCTTATCATCGGTCCTTGCTCCGCAGACCGTGAGGACGCGGTTCTTGACTACACGCTCCGCCTTGCAAAGATTCAGGAAAAAGTGGCAGATAAGCTCATTATTATCCCTCGGATCTATACGAATAAGCCTCGCACCACGGGTGATGGATATAAGGGTATGCTTCACCAGCCAGCCCCTAACCGTGCCGAAGACATGCTTGAGGGTATTATCGCCATTCGCCGTCTCCATACTCGTGCTATTGAGGAAACGGGACTTTTCTGCGCTGACGAGATGCTTTATCCCGAAAACTACCGCTACCTCTCCGACCTGCTCTCTTACGTTGCCATAGGCGCGCGCTCGGTCGAAAACCAGCAGCACCGCCTCGTATCAAGCGGCATTGATATCCCTGTCGGCATGAAGAATCCCACGGGTGGAGATATCTCGATAATGCTCAATTCAATTACTGCCGCACAGCACTCGCACACCTTCCTTTATCGCGGTTGGGAGTGCGTTTCAAAGGGAAATCCCCTTGCTCACGCTATCTTGCGCGGATACGTCGACAAACACGGCAAGTCTCTGCCCAACTATCACTTTGAGGACCTTATCTCACTTTATGAAGATTATGAGGCAAGAGGCCTTCAGAACATGGCGCTTATCGTTGACGCAAACCACGCAAACTCGGGCAAAAAATATGAGGAACAGCCCCGTATCTGCAAAGAAGTTCTGCACGCTTGCCGTCACTCCGATAAAGTTCGCAGCTATTTCAAGGGCTTCATGATCGAAAGCTACATCGAAGACGGCTGCCAGAAGATAGGTGAGAATTCGGTATATGGAAAATCCATCACTGACCCCTGTCTCGGTTGGGAAAAGACCGAACGCCTTATCTACGACATAGCTGAACTTATATAAAGACGCATATAAAAATTGAGGGAACTTTTTTGAAAAAGTTCCCTCAAAAACTTATTGAAATAGATTATTTTGAAGTCGAAATTGTTCGGCTCTTTATTTTTTGCCTTGAATGTAAGGCATTTCGGTCATACGCAGTTTTGCGCAGCCGTAAGGATACAATTCGATATCTTGCTCTTCCCCGATAGCTTTTCTTGATTTCGGAAGTTTTGCGCACACAGTATCATATCCATCCGCATAGCCCCAATCGATAGGAGTTACCTTTGCCTTAATAACGAGAGCGGGGGATTCGGACGAGAACGGTATATCTCCAACCGAGTGCTCCTCAACGGTAAATTCATTCGAAGAATACGCAAAATTCCACTCGGATACTCCTTTATAATGATAATCGCAATATGGGAATTTCCTCTCAACATCATTTTTTGTATATTCTTTGAGATTTACCTCCGCTTTTATCGGCAAAGCAAAAACGAGCGAACCATACTCAACGTACCGAAGCGACCTGCTCGGTGATGTGGCAAGTCTTGCTTGAGCATCAAACGATATAAGTATCTCGGTCTTTCCCTCATTAAATCCGCAAAACGTAAGCATATCTTGCTTTTTAACGAGCTTTCCGTTG
>JAZNEM010000046.1:0-6517 GCA_045588595.1 Eubacteriales bacterium | reverse complement strand
GGAGGGACGCGATGAGGAGGACTTTTTGAAAAAAGTCCCCCTCAAACTCCCCTCAAAAACTTCCTAAAAAATAGGTTTTGCATAGCCATAATGGCAGCGCAGATGCAACAAATCGGTTTTGACCGAGTTACTTGTTACTCGTAGTTACTTGTTACTCGTAAATTCGCGGGACGCAACCGCAAAAGATTTGTTGACGGAGGTGAGAGTTAATCGTGATTAACTCTCACCGACAAACCGCAATTTATCGTTCTACATTAATGATATTTATTCAAAAATATTGACAAAAGTGCGGATTTAATGTATAATATGAGAGTAATTCTCAAATTGGAGTAAAAAATGGCAGAATATATAACAGAACAAAAAAAGACGTTGCTTGGCTTTTTAAAGCAACACAGTGAACGCTCGTTTACGGTCGAGGAAGTGACCGAGGGTATAAAAAAGATGAAGCAGGGAATCGGGCGCGCACCCGGAAAGAGCACGGTATATAGGCTTATGACTCGATTCGTCGAGGAGGGCACGGTCAAGAGATTTGTGCGCGGACACAGCCGCAGATTCGTCTATCAGATAGTTTCTTGTGAGCATTCCGACCTTCATCTGCATATGAAATGCATGAAATGCGGAAAGCTTTTACATCTTGACGAGGGCTTATCGGACGAGCTTATGGAAAAGGTCAAAAGACTTTGCAATTTCTCGGTAAACGAGAGCGAGACGGTGCTTTTCGGCAATTGTGCCGAGTGCGCCTCGGAAGAATGATTATGAAAAACGTAAGAATAAAAAGGCTCGTTGCGTTTTTTTGTGCGTGCATTGTGATATTCTCGCTTTCATCTTGTGCCTCCGTAAACTCGAATGACGGAGATATAAGTATAGTCTGCACAGCATTTCCGCAATACGATTGGTTAAGGTCGGTGATAGGTGAGTGCGAGGATTTTTCCCTCACGCTTCTTGTTGATAACGGAAGCGACCTTCACAGCTATCAGCCGACGGTTGCCGACAGAGCGGAGATAGCCGAATGCGATGTCCTTGTTACTATTGGCGGAGACTCTGACAAGTGGGCGGAAAAAATGCTTGGTGATTCGGAAAAAACGCGACTTGTACGCCTTTTTGATATTCCTCATATAACGCTTCGAGAGGTCTCCGATGAGGGTGTTGTGTCCGAGCATCTCCACGAGCATAATGACAAAGAGCATCACCACGAGCATGAGCATGACCACGACCACGGAGCTTACGACGAGCACGTATGGCTGTCGCTCAGAAATGCCATGGTATGCGTTGAATATTTCAAGGAGCTTTTGACCGAGATATCTCCGAGCAACGCGGAGAGATTTGCTAAAAATGCCGATGGATATACGTCGGAAATAGCCGCGCTTGAGAGCGAATACAATGCTGTTTTGGAGAGCAAGGCGCAAAAAAGACTGATATTTGCCGACAGATTTCCGTTTGCCTATCTCACAGAGGATTTCGGTATAGAGTATTGTGCCGCGTTTTCGGGCTGCAGTACCGAAAATAACGCTGATTTCAGCACGGTCACTCGTCTTGCCGAGCGCGTACGCGAGTGGGAAGCAAAGAAGATCTTAATCACCGAGACCTCTGACGGTCGTTTGGCAAACGGTATAATCGCTGCCGCTAAAGTTGATGGGGCAGAGGTACTTACACTCGATTCTATGCAGTCGCTGACTCGCGTGCGAATGAGCGCGGGAGAGGATTATTTATCGATAATGCGTTCAAATCTCGGTGTCTTGCGAAAGGCTCTTTCATGAATTTAAAAAGAAAGGCAATTTTTATATGTCACAGATAATTTGCCGCGACGTCAGTATCGGATACGACGGGCGCGCTGTCAATAAAAATATAAACTTTTCGGTGGAAAAGGGGGATTACCTTTGTATCGTTGGAGAGAACGGTTCGGGAAAGACGACTCTTATGCGTACTTTACTTGGTCTGAAGTCTGTCTTTGACGGAGAAATAGTCTTTTCGGACGGTATATCTCGCTCTGACATCGGATATCTGCCTCAACAGACCGAGGCGCAAAAGGATTTTCCCGCGTCGGTCGAGGAGGTCGTGTTATCGGGATTTTCGGGAAAAAGAGGACTACACCTCTTTTATAGCCGAGGAGAGAAGAGAATAGCCGAGGGCAACATGAAGCAGATGGGAGTTTTCTCACTTGCAAGGCATCCGTATTCGGCTCTTTCGGGAGGTCAAAAGCAGAGGGCTTTGCTTGCACGCGCGCTTTGTGCTACCGACAAGCTTCTCATACTCGACGAGCCTGCGGCAAGTCTTGACCCGCAAGCCTCCGAGGAGCTTTACGAGATGATATACCATCTCAATCACGATCACAAGATAACCGTTCTTATGGTTACGCACGACATGGACGCGGTACTTCGGTATTCGACCAAGGTCTTGCATATGGGAAACGAGTGCCGAGTCTTTGATACGGCAGAGGCTTACAAAAACTCCGATCGATTTCCGAAGCATATGCGGGAGGTGGGCGAATGAATAACGTTATAAATGCTCTCGCAACCTATTTTTCCTATCCTTTCGTATGGTACGTTCTTATCGTCGGAACGCTTATCTCACTTTGTGCTTCGCTTTTCGGAGTGGTGCTCGTGCTTAAAAGGTTTTCATTTATTGGAGACGGACTTTCGCATATCGCCTTTGGCGCGATGGCTGTTGCCGCGGTCGCAGGCATTACCGATAATATGCTTATCGTTTTGCCTGTGACAGTCCTTGCGGCTATACTTCTGCTGCGTGTCGGAAACGATACGAAGATAAAGGGAGATGCCGCGATAGCTATGGTGTCGGTAGGCGCTTTGGCGATAGGATATCTTTTGTTAAGTGTATTTTCGTCCTCGGCAAACGTTTCGGGAGACGTATGCGGAACGCTTTTCGGCTCGTATACGATCCTTACGCTCACGCCCTTTGAGGTGGGCGGCTGTCTGTTGTTGTCGGCAGTTGTAGTTGCTCTTTTCGTGATATTTTACCGCAAGATCTTTGCGGTTACCTTTGACGAGGACTTTGCTCGCGCAACGGGAGTAAAGGCTTCGGCTTACAATCTTTTTATTGCCGTAATAATCGCGGTGATAATAGTTCTCGCAATGAAGCTCGTCGGTTCACTCCTTATTTCCGCGCTCGTGATATTTCCCGCACTTTCGGCAATGCGCGTTTGCAAGAGATTCAAAAGCGTGGTCATCTGCTCGGCAGTAGTATCGGTGACATGCGCGGTCATAGGGATACTCGTGTCTGTCGTTTGGTCGACTCCCGTAGGTCCTACCGTCGTAGCAGTAGATATCCTCGCGTTTTTCGGATTCTTCACCGTCGGGACGCTTTTGCGCCGCGCGTGATAATATATTTCAAATTTTGATTTTGCGAGTTGTTTCACAACTCGGTCAACAAGTCGGTTCGCGGTTGCGTCCCGCGAATTTGCTACGCAAAACCCGACTTGTCGCGCTATACCATGTTTATAAAACTCCCCGACAAACCGCAATTTATAATAAACAGAGGCGTTAAATACGCCTCAAAAAATAAACGCAAAAGCGCGGAAAATGTCGTATTTCTCGTCAGATAGTAATAAATTTATAAAATAATAAATAAATATAAAAAAGCGGAGGAAACAAAAATGGAAAACTATTGTGTTCTGTATAACCCTTATGCCGCAAGCGGAACGGGTAAAGCTTCTGCGGAAAAATTGACTTCTATAATGCCAGATGATAAGCTCGAATTCAAAGATATGACCGAGATAGATGATTACGCTTCGTTTTTTAAGTCTCTCGATTCAGCGCAAAAGCTTGTGATAACAGGCGGAGACGGCACGCTCAATCGCTTTATAAATGATACCGACGGTATTGATATTCCATGCAGTGTTTATTATTTTGCTGCGGGAACAGGCAATGATTTTCTTAATGATATCGGTGGAAAGAAAGACGATGCGCCTTTCTGCATAGACCGTTATATAAAGGACCTTCCCACCGTTACTGTCAAGGGAAAGACCTATCGCTTTATCAATGGCGTAGGCTACGGTATCGATGGCTATTGCTGTGAGGTTGGCGATCAGCTCCGTGATACCTCCGATAAGCCCGTGAATTACACGAGCATAGCGATAAAAGGTCTTTTGTTTCACTATAAGCCCACTAATGCGACGGTTATCGTTGACGGCAAGAAGTATTCGTATAAAAAGGTCTGGATAGCACCTACCATGAAAGGTCGCTTCTACGGTGGCGGAATGATGCCCACACCCAAGCAAGACCGTATGGATGCAGAGCATAAGCTCTCTCTTATGGTATTTCACGGTTCGGGAAAGATACATACGCTTATGGTGTTCCCATCTCTCTTTAAAGGCGAGCACGTAAAGCACACTAAAATAGTCGAGATCATTGAGGGTAAAGATATTACCGTTAAGTTCGACCAGCCTACCGCGCTTCAGGTGGACGGAGAGACTATTCTCGGAGTTAGTGAATATACCGCGCGTATATAAAAAGATATACAAAAATCCGCAATTGCTATTTAATAGCAATTGCGGATTTTTGTTTTAAACAAATCAGTTTTCCTTAACCTTATCCTTCGTAACAAGCTTGATAACGAAGAGTGTCGCAATTGTAAGAACGATACCGAGGGGCAAGCAGATGAAGATATTCTGAACAAGACCCGCGATAACGAACATTACGAACGAGATAGCCGCAACGGTTATTGCGTAAGGCATCTGTGTGGAAACGTGATTGAGGTGGTTGCACTGACCGCCCGCACTCGACATGATGGTCGTGTCGGAGATAGGAGAACAGTGGTCACCGCAAACAGCACCTGCAAGGCATGCGGACATACCGATGATAAGAAGCTCTGTTCCTGGAGCGAAGATAGCGGTAACGATCGGGATAAGGATTCCGAAAGTACCCCAAGACGTACCTGTTGCGAATGCGAGAACGCAAGCAACGAGGAAGATGATAGCGGGGAGGAACGCGCCAAGCGCAGCAGCCTGTCCGCTCATGAGGTTTCCGACAAAGTACTTTGCACCGAGGATAGATGTCATGTTCTTGAGCGCGGTCGCAAAGGTAAGAATGAGTATTGCGGGAACCATTGCGATGAATCCCTGAGGCACGCACTCCATGGATTCCTTAAAGGAGATAAGTCTGCGGCAGAGCATGTAAATAACGATAAGAACGAGAGCAACGAGACCGCCCCAAGGAAGTCCAACGGTTGCGTCGGTGTTTGCGAAAGCGTCAACGAAGTTTGCTCCGTCAAGGATCCCGCCGTTATAAACGAGACCGAATACGCAGGTCACGATAAGGATAGCAACGGGGATAATGAGGTCGATGACCTTACCCTTGGAGGAGGGAACGACATCCGCAGATTCGTTCTTTTCTCCGCTTGTGTAAAGGTCGCCGTTAAGGAGCGCATTCTGCTCGTGAAGCTTCATAGGACCGTAGTCAAACTGCATAAGAGCGATAGCAACTACGAATACGAGAGTAAGAATCGAGTAGAAGTTGTAGGGAATAGCCTTGATAAAGAGCGAAAGTCCCTCGCCCTCTTCAGCGTAGCTTGCAACTGCTGCTGCCCAGCTCGAGATAGGAGCTATCATGCAGACAGGAGCGGCGGTAGCGTCGATTATGTACGCGAGCTTTGCGCGGGAGATCTTCTTGCTGTCGGTAACGGGGCGCATTACAGAGCCGACCGTAAGACAGTTGAAGTAGTCGTCAACGAAGATAAGCACACCGAGAATAAATGTTGCTATCATTGCGCCGGCACGTGTCTTGATATGGGTCTTTGCCCAGTTACCGAACGCCGCAGAACCGCCAGCCTTGTTGATAAGCGCGACTATGATACCGAGCTCAACGAGGAATACGAAGATTCCCGCGGTATCGGATACTGCGGAAATAAGACCGTCACCGATAACGGCATCAAGCGTACCTGTGGGAGAGAAGTTCGAGTAAAGAAGCGCGCCCGAAAGAACACCGATAAAGAGGGAGCTGTAAACTTCTTTTGTGATGAGAGCAAGTCCGATAGCGATAACGGGAGGTAAGAGAGCCCAAAGAGAGCCCATTACGTTGCCTTCACCGCCGCAGGTCTCGCAATCCGCAGAGCCTGAACAGTCAGGACAGGTGATAAGCGCGTTCGCACCGTCGGTAACGCCTGCAACTACGAGCAGAGCGATAATTACAACCACGGCAACGAGAAGCGTTATTTTTTTAGCTGTTGTCATAAAGTCCTCCAAAATATAAAATAATATACATAAATATTATCATATTTTGTAGGATTATGCAAGCAAAAAGAAAAATAACGAAATATTTTTGGTATTTCTGTATTAATCCGAAATATTTTTGGAGAATTTCTGCATAAACAGTAGTTGTGTTAAATGAATATTTAATTTAATATTTAAACAAATTGCAGTTTATCGGGGGGACGCGATGAGGGAACTTTTTTGAAAAAAAGTTCCCTCAAACTCCCTCAAAAAACTTTCTAAAACAAGGTTTTGCATAGCCATAACGGCTACACGATAAATCCTTTTCAGGAAGTTTTTTGCCAAGCTTTTTTT
>JAZNEM010000045.1:0-25604 GCA_045588595.1 Eubacteriales bacterium | reverse complement strand
CGTTCCCGACAACTCCGCAGGAGTTCTTGCGAAGCTTGAAAACAACCTCTTTATTCCCGCGCTCGTTATGGGAACGTTTATCAACAACTTTACGATAAACAAATTGAGCTCGGCAGGAAAGCTCTTTGCTTTGAGCTTTGTAGTAATGGTGATAACTATTCCCCTCTCTATCCTCGTTTCCCGCATCTGCGCAAAGGATACTTATACGAAAAATATCTATACATACGGAATGTCCTTTTCAAATTTTGGATTCATGGGCAACGCCGTAGTCGGCGCGCTTTTCCCCGAAGTTTTCCTTGAATATCTCATATTCACGCTTCCCCTTTGGATAATGATATATCTGTGGGGCGTTCCCTCTCTGCTCATTTCGGACGGAAGCAAAAAAAGCGTCAAGGAAAAGCTTAAGAACTTCTTAAACCCCATGTTCGTCTGTATGATAATCGGTATGGTGATCGGACTTATAAGTGCGCCTTTAAACCTCTCACTTCCCTCTTGGATAATAAGCGCTGACGGCTCGGGCGGAGTTATCGGCGTTGCAGGAAGCTGTATGTCACCTATCGCAATGATACTTACGGGTATGACAGTCGCAAAGATAGACCTGAAAAAAGCTTTCACGAATCTTGGTGTTTACGCTATCTGCTTCTTCAGACTTATCGCATTCCCTCTCCTCTTCATCGGAATCTTTGCGCTCATTCCCCATTTTCTTGCTCCAAAAGAGTGGTACGCGTTTGTAGTATGCACTGTTTGCTCGGTAGCAATGCCCTTGGGTCTTAACACGATAGTTATTCCGAGCGCATACGGCAAGGACACAACGGTCGCTTCGGGAATGGCTCTTGTATCGCACCTGTTGTCGTGTCTCTCGATTCCCGTCATATTCATGATACTTGAGTTGGTTCTTTAAATCAACATACAAAAACGGACTAAGTCGTTTGACTTAGTCCGTTTTTGTATAAAAAGCATTCCCTTTTAATAAAACTCAAATGGGTTCACTTAAAACCTTATTCAAAGAAGTTCTTTGAGAGCTCGAGAACTTTCTTTCAAGAAAGTTCTCGAACGCGTCCTTTGGCGTCCCCTTAAGCGTTATGGATACCCAAAGCGGCATCGGCGTGATCTGCGTCTATGCCGTATTTTTTAGCCTTTCTGTACTCAAAGAACTTAAGAGCCACCTGCTCGAAGAGAGCATAGGAAAGAACGTCCTCGTCCTGCTCGAGATAAGGCTTTATCTTCTCACGGAGGGTATCGAGCTCGGGAGCTATATTATCTGCGGGACGGCAGGTAATACGCTCGGTATCGCCGATTATCTTCTTTGCGAACTCGTCGCTTATCTCAACGGGAGTTTTACCGTACTGACCTTCAACAAGTCCCTTGAATTCTTTAGTTACCATCTTATATCTTTCACCGCCGATAACGTTAAACACAGCCTGTGTTCCGACTATCTGCGACGAGGGAGTTACAAGAGGAGCAAAGCCCGAATCAGCTCTTACGCGCGGAACTTCCTCAAGAACGTCGATAAGCTTATCCGACTTGCCTGCCTGCTTGAGCTGGGAAACGAGGTTGGAAAGCATACCTCCCGGAACTTGATAGATAAGCGCGTTTACATCGACCTTGAGCATCTTGGGGTCAAGCTGACCGCTTGCAAGATACTTTTCACGAAGAGGCGTGAAATATTTGGTTATCTCATCGAGAGACGCAAGGTCGATACCCGTATCGTATTCAGTGCCCGCAAGAGTTGCGACGAGCGACTCCGTAGGAGGCTGTGAAGTACCCATAGCCATGGGAGAGATAGCGGTATCAACTACGTCAACGCCCGCCTCGATCGCCTTGAGAAGAGTCATTGAAGCAAGACCCGAGGTGTAGTGAGTGTGAAGCTGTATCGGAATCTTTACAGTTTCCTTGAGAGCGCTTACGAGCTCATATGCGTCATAAGGCTTGAGAAGTCCCGACATATCCTTGATACAGATGGAATTTGCTCCCATGTTTTCAAGAGTCTTTGCGTAATTTGTGAAATATTCGGTGGTGTATATCTTGTTTTCGGGGTCTGTCGTGTAGCAGATAGCAGCCTGAACGTGTCCCTGCTCCTTTATAGTCGCCTTGATAGCGGTCTCAAGGTTGCGGGGGTCGTTGAGAGCGTCGAAAATTCTCAAGATATCAATACCGTTTGCGATAGATTTCTGAACGAAATATTCAACTACGTCATCGGAATAATGGCGGTAGCCAAGAATATTCTGTCCGCGGAAAAGCATCTGGAGCTTGGTATTCTTTACGTGCTCACGGATAGTGCGGAGTCTGTCCCACGGGTCTTCGTTAAGGAAACGAAGGCAGGAGTCAAAGGTCGCGCCGCCCCACGCCTCAAGAGAGTGGTAGCCGACCTTATCAAGCTTATCAAGTATCGGAATCATTTCTTCCGTTGTCATTCTCGTCGCGATAAGAGACTGGTGTGAATCGCGGAGAACGGTTTCTGTTATTTTAACCTGTGCCATTTATATGACCTCCATTTAAATTAAGCAAACATTGACAGGAATACGCCTGCCGCGACTGCCGAGCCGATAACTCCCGCAACGTTCGGTCCCATTGCGTGCATGAGAAGAAAGTTTGAGGGATCTTCCGCCTGTCCTACCTTCTGCGATACGCGAGCCGCCATAGGAACTGCGGAAACGCCCGCAGAACCGATAAGGGGATTTATCTTTCCGCCCGATATCCAGTTCATTATCTTTGCGGTGATAAGACCGCCGCAGGTAGATATGCAGAACGCCACGAGTCCGAGAGCGATAATAAAGAGCGTTTCCTTGCGCAAGAAGTTTGCGGCACTTGCCGTCGCTCCGACGGTAATTCCAAGGAATATAGTAACAATATTCATAAGCTCGTTCTGAGCGGTCTTTGAGAGTCTGTCTGTAACTCCGCAAGCATTGAGGAGGTTACCGAACATAAGGCAACCGACAAGCGGTACTGCGTCGGGAACGATAAGACCGACGACAAAGGTTACGATTATCGGGAAGATTATCTTCTCGGTCTTGGATACAACGCGCAAAGAGGTCATCTTTATCTGACGCTCCTTCTTTGTCGTAAGCATCTTCATGAACGGAGGCTGTATCATGGGTATGAGCGCCATGTAGCTGTACGCCGCGATAGCGATAGCTCCGAGAAGTGCGGGAGCGAGGGTCTTTGTTACGAGGATTGCCGTAGGTCCGTCCGCTCCTCCGATAATACCGATAGATGCCGCCTGCTCGGGCGTAAAGCCGAGAAGAAGCGCGCCCGCGAACGCAACGAATACGCCAAGCTGTGCGCCTGCTCCGATAAGGAGGCTCTTCGGGTTAGAAATAAGGGGGGAGAAATCGGTCATAGCACCGATCCCTATAAATATCAAGCAAGGATAGATGCCGAGCTTAACGCCGAGGTAAAGCAGGTCGAGAAGTCCGCCGTCATGAAGGACCTTGCCGTAATTTACAGAGGTGAGAGAATCCATCATTATCTTATAAGATTCCTCGGTAAACTCAATACTTTCACCGATCATATTGACACAAGACACGTCTATGTTGAATTTCAACAGCTCGGCATGCTCTGCCAATGTCAATATTCCGTCGGCATACGCCGCCTCGAGCGCGTCAACGGCTTCCTGCGCGGGAATAAAAAGATCCAGATGGAACATTCCCGCACCGGGGAGGTTTGTTAAAAGCATACCGATAGCGATAGGCAAAAGCAACAACGGCTCAAACCGCTTGACGATCGCAAGATACACAAGCACGAAAGCGATCAAAAACATTATCGCCGTCTGCCACCAATCCGTATTTTCAAACAGCCGCGCTATACCGGTAGTACTCAAAAAATTCTTTACTGTTTCAAGCATACAACTGTTTTCCTTTCGTTAAATTCACTTTTTCGTGACTTTTCAGGAAATCAGTTGAGAGTTACGAGAACCGCATCGGTCTCAACGGTAGCACCCTGATTTACCTCAACAGAAGCAACTACACCGTCCGCGGGAGCGCAAACGTCGTTCTCCATCTTCATAGCCTCAAGGACAACAAGAACATCGCCCTTCTTTACAGAGTCTCCGACCTTTACGTTGACCTTCATTATGTTACCGGGCATAGGAGCTTTAATAGCGGTAGAGCCTGTCTTGCCTGCTGCCTTGGGAGCTGCTTTGGGAGCTGCTTGGGGAGCTGCCGCGGGGGCTGCGGGGGCTGCTGCGGGAGCGGGAGCTGCTATGGGAGCGGATGCGACAGCACCCACCTCCTCTACGTCAACTATGTAGGTAACACCGTTTACTGTAATGTTATATGTCTTCATTATAAATACCTTAACCTTTCGTTTATTGAGTTTTATTTATTTGCGTTCCAAGCGCGCCCGCCGTTTGCTCGTCTGAAGGATACAACGCGGAATCCGCCCGTGTATTCCTCACCGAGTCCCTCGCTTGCGCGATAAGCCGCGACTGCCGCCGCGATAATGGCTACAAGCTCGCCGTCATCGGTCTCATTGAAAGCTTCGGGTTCTTCCGCGACCGCGGCGCTCTCCTCAATGACCTCGGCAATAGCGGAAGGCTTTTCTTCTTTCTTTGCCTTTGGCGACTTTCCGACCATGATAAATTTCATAAGCGCAAGTATTCCCCAAAGGGTAGACAATACGGCAAATATCATTCCAATTCCAAGTAAAGGAGTCTGCCACATCATCTCTACCGTTTCGGCGTTGAGCGCTAATGCGTATGTGTTAAGCAACATAATTTACCTCCGTTATCACAGGGGCATATTAGCGTGACGGCGAGAGGGCGTTCCCTCTGCCTTTGTCGCAAGCATCATAAGTCCTGCGCAAAGTCTCTTGCGAAGCTCGCTAGGCTCTATCACATCGTCTATCTCGCCCGCGTCTGCGGCTTCAGCTGCAGATGCGCACTTCTCTTTCCATTCAGCCTCAAGCTCCTCTCGGCTCTTCTCTCCTACCTTTGCGTTCCATACGAAAGCAACCGATGCTTCGGGTGAAAGAACACTTATGCACGCGTCCTCAAGCGCGTACGCAAGGTCTGCTCCAACAGACTTCGAGCCCATGAGAGTAAACGAAGCGCCGTAAGCCTTACCGATGACCGCGCTTATCTTCGCGTTATCAGATGAGGTGTACGCATACGCGAGTCTTGCAAGCTCAGAAGCGTATGCCGCGCTTTCAGCGGTCATAGAAACGTCAAGTCCCTCGCTGTCAACGAGTGTAACGACAGGCATTCCGAAAGCGTCGCAGGTAGATACGAGCTTTGCCGCCGCGCGTGCTGCCTTGATATCAAGCGCACCCTTGAGCGCAACGATACCGCAAGCCGCTCCGCCCATAGAAGCAAAGCCGAGGCAAGCGTTATCGGTATAATCCTTATAAACTCTCGCAAATCGTCCGTCGTCCGCGAGCATCTTGCAAAGCTCCTCTGCTTCGTATGCTTCGGGATCAAAAGCGATAGTACGATTCAAGCTGTCCGCAGTGTCAACGTACACACTGCCAGCATTGTTTTGAGGCAATACCTCAATAAGCGAACGAGCGAAAGCAAAAGCATCTGCCTCGTCCTTTGCGTTATATGCGGAAAGTCCCTGCGCCGCCGCAAAATCCGACTTGCCTGCTTCCTCTCCGATAGTGAAAGGCGCATTTACATAAAACTCGGACTTATCCTTAATTGTAACGACCACATCGAACATAGACGCTACAACCGCGGAAGAACCTCCGCAAACTCCGCCTATTACCGCTATCTGCGGAATGATTCCCGAAGCGTCGGACACTGTTTTCATGAATCTTCCATACGCCGCAAGAGCACTTGCTCCGTCAAACACCACCGCTCCCGCGCTATCGAACACCGCGATAACGGGTGCGCCGTTCTTCACAGCGAGTGAATACATGTCCGCGATCTTCTTCGCGTGTCTTTCTCCAAACGCGCCCTTGGTTCGTCCGCTATCCTGAACAAATGCAAACGCAAGTGCTCCGGCGACCGCACCGTAACCGCAAACAACGCTCTCAAAATCGTCCTTTGCGTCGGAACGCTTCGTATACGCGCCGAGTTCAACGAATGTTCCCGCATCGAATATCGATTCGAGCTTCGCCTTCGACGAGCCATACGATCTTTCGTCAATTTTTGCCATAAATCTGCCTCCGTTTGTAATAAATAATTGGTCATGTAAAGTGTTTCTTGAAAAAATCCACTTTTTACCCCATTATAATAATTTTATCACATTGTCAACCCTTTTGCAATAGCTTTTGAAAAATAAAAAAATATTTTTGTTAAATTTATATGAATATTCATATTTATCACTATTCTTTATTATAAATGTAACAAAAAGTCAAACTGCAAACCTAAAGAAAGGCACGGAAATATTTATGAACATCTCTAAAACCAATAAAAATACATCAAAAAAAAGAAAGCAACGGCAAAAAAGTGCCGAATCGGCGGCAAACAGAGGACTTTTGCATACCGTGAGAAGCTCCTTGTTCGGCACTGCGATAGGTATAGCCTCCGCGTTCGTCTTAATGATAGCAGGAACGTTTATCTGTTACTCTGCAGGTGACCCTAACGCTTTTGTGGATACAGCCGCCCTCGTATCACTTTATATGTCAAGTCTTGTCTGCGGCTTTTCCGCGGTAAAAAAGAACCGTTCGTCCGCGCTTTTGTGCGGCACTCTTTCGGGTATCTTTATGATGCTTTTCTTTGCGCTCTGTTCCCTGTTCTTTGGGGCAGATCTTGAAGCCGCGTTTGATTTTCCGCTCTCCGTTCTTTTGCGCGTCGCCATAATAGCCGCATCTGTCCTCGGTGGATACGTTGGATTACAAAGAGAAAATAAGAAAAAAAGAACGAGAAAATTAAATAGATAAATTTTTATTTATCGGGGACGCGGGGGACGCGATTTTCCGCTTTTTTGAAAAAAGCTTGGCAAAAAACTTCCTGAAAAGGATTTATCGTGTAGCCGTTATGACTATGCAAAACCTTGTTTTAGAAAGTTTTTTGAGGGAGTTTGAGGGAACTTTTTTTCAAAAAAGTTTCCTCATCGCGTCCCCCCCGACAAACCGCAATTTGTTTGCTTTTTATTTATCCGATACAATAACACTTATTTTATGTTTGAATATATTTTAGATATGTTTTATATCCATATACAACACAAAGCAAAATAATAGGTGTAAATTAGATATATAATATATTTAAAAAGAGGTATTTTTATGGCTACAAAAAGTTTATCTATCAGAATTGAAGAAGAAATGCTTGACAAATTGCACGTTGTTGCCGATTACGAGGGCAGAAGTGCGAACAGTCAAATCTTGATACTTATCCGAGATTGCATAGAAGAATATGAGAAAAAGCACGGTGAGATCAAGGTCGGAAAAAGATGATATCTTACGAACCGTTTTATAAAACGTTAAAGGAAAAGAATATTTCTACGTATAAATTGATCAATACGTATGGTGTAAGCCGTAGCTTACTCGACAGATTAAAACCCAACAAGCCCATAAGCACTGTAACGTTAAACGACCTTTGCACGTTTCTCGATTGCCGCGTGGAAGATATTCTTGTATACGTGAAAGAAAATTGAAAGGACATTTTATGCACTCAGGTCACAGACAAAGATTTAAAACAAAATTCAGAAAAGGTACGCATTTTGAAGATCACGAGCTTTTGGAACTCGCACTTTATTATGCGATCCCGAGAAGCGACACCAACCCAACAGCTCATATGCTTATAAAACGCTTCGGCTCTCTGCGCGGAGTTTTTTCGGCAAGCGAAGCAGAGCTTTGCACTATTGAGGGTATTGGAGAAAACTCCGCTCTGTTCTTGCGCGTTATCGGAGCTATAATATCGCGCGTATTGCTCAACGGTTGCAACAAGAAAAAGCTTCTATCCTCGGACGAAGAACTCGAGAACTTTCTTGAAGCTCTGTTTTTCGCGACACCGTTTGAGGAGACGCACGTTATACTCTTTGATAAAAAGAATCGTTTTATATTAAACGAGTGTATCGGCAAGGGCGACGCAATAGGCTCGCCTGTAAATCTGCGAAAGATAATCGCTTTGGCAAAGGAAAACTCTGCCGAATCTATTATAATCGCGCACAATCACATAAACGGCTTACCTCTTCCGTCCGAGCGAGACGAGGAGATAACTCGCACGCTTTCCATGGCGCTTGAGTCAAACGGTATCCATCTTATCGAGCATTACGTCATCGCAAACGACAAAGCTTATCCGATAATACATAAATGATTACAGCAAAAGCTCCCGCTTATCAAGAAGCAGGAGCTTTTTTCAATCCTCAAATTTCATTATTTCTTTATTTTTGGGGTGTGGGAACGAAAGCATACACGCGCGGAGAGATAGCGAACGCTTCGTATCGGGCGCACCGTATCTTCTGTCACCTACAAGAGGCATTTTACGCGAGGCGAATTGAACTCTTATCTGATGTGTCCTGCCCGTCAAAAGCTTTACGCGAACGCGCGAGATTCCATTTTCGCTGGAAAGAACTCTGTATTCAAGTGCCGCGTCCTTTACTCCCTTTCTCATGCGTTTAACAGTATAAGAACGGTTCTTTATTCGGTCGTAAAACAGCAGATCTTCCAATCTTCCGCTGAGCGATTCGGGAATACCGTGTATTTCAGCTATATATTCCTTTTCAAAAGCCCCGTCTATTATGGTGCGTGAGAGTACTGCGGCAGATTCTTTTGTTCTCGCAAAGACCATTATACCCGACGTCTCCCTATCAAGCCTGTGAACCGTGAAAATTTCCGACATTTCAGCGTTTTCGATAAGCTCTTGTGCCAGAAGATACGGCATACAGTCCTTGCCCTCGCCCTCCGATAAAAGTCCCGCGTCCTTCTCGCAAACTATTATATATTCATCCTTGTAATATATTTTCAATGTCCTACCCCTATATGTACGCCAAATCACGCGGGAAGGAGTATTTCCTTCCCTTGATTTCCGACCTCTTACTTCTTTTTTAAAGCTGTGCAAATGCAAGAGCAGACCGCGCAAAGCATGGTCGTTCCTACCGCGCTCACTCCTATGAGAGCTATAAGCTTTAAAAGATTGTGCCTCGACTGTGACGAAAACGAATGCGAACATTCAGGTGTTTCCGAATCCTTGTCCGCATATAACGCCATCGACGCGTTACATTTGCACCCGACCTCATATTTGGGGATCGAGCGTAAAAGATCGGTGATACCGCAATCAAGCTTGTCCATAATTACCCTTTCTGCGAATCACTTTTTGAATGGTCGGCAATTTGCCTCCCATATTTATTATAACACGGTTTTATTGTCTTTACAATCAAAAAATTAAAAATGGGAAAGTTTTTTCTTTCCCATTTTTTGATCTTTGTTATTCAAAAGAAGCGTCTATTTTGAGTGATTCGAGGGCGTTATCGTCAAAGTATTCGAGAGGATCGACCATAAGATCTGCGACAGTCATCTCAAAATGGAGGTGAGGCTCTTCACCTATCTCCACCATCGCACTATCCCCTACCGAAGCGATAAGCTGTCCCGAACGAACAGACGCGCCCTCGCTGATACCCTCGGGAAGAGTTTCCGAAAGGTTCTTATAGATAGTATAGCAATCGCCGCCGTGCTTGATCATAATGCAGTTGCCCATGAGAGTATCTTCCCATATCTTCGACACCGTTCCGTCAGCAGCCGAATATACGGCAGCGCCTGCCTCGGTAACGATATCTATTCCGAGGTGAACGCGAAGGTCGTTCATCGTGGGAGAGTGTACCTGCATATCGGGATCGTGCTTTTGTGAAAGCACTCCGCTTACGGGAAGTACAAATGTGGGCATCTTATCGGTCACGTCAACCGAAGCAGAGGTATCCGCGGGAGGCTTTTGCGTGTCCGCAGGCTTATTTGTTGTATCTGCGGGTCTTTGGGTACTCGGAATATCGTTTTTCTGTGTCTCTGTCGGCTTTCCTGTATCATCGATCTCAACTTTATCTTTCTTTGCCCTGTTCGATGCTACCGTAACGGAAATAATAACGGTAACGGTAACGATAAGAATAAGGACGATAACGACAGCCGCGCGGTTTCCTTTGAAGTTCTTGAATTTGTCCTTTAGAGTCGGCTTGTTTTGTTCTGACATTTTGAAATACTCCTTTTCGTTGTTGTTTCTGTCTATATTTTTGCCAACACGAGAAGTTTTATTCAGTTTAGTAAATATTTTTGAAATTCTTTATTTTTTGATAAAACGCAAGCCGATAAATGTGGTTTTTCTTGACATACACGAAAACGTATGGTATCATATTATTGATAGAAAAACCGAAAGGATCTGAAAATTATGAATATTTCAATGAACGTGAAAAAGCTTTGCGACAAGGCGACTCTTCCTGTCTATGCCTCGGAATATGCCGCAGGCGCGGACCTCTATGCTTGCCTTGATTCGCCCGTTACTATCGAACCAAATGAAACAAAGCTTATAAAAACAGGACTTGCCATGGCTATTCCCGAGGGGCTTGCGGGACTTATATACGCGCGAAGCGGTCTTGCTTCAAAACGCGGTCTTGCTCCCGCTAATAAGGTCGGCGTTATCGACAGCGACTATCGTGGTGAGGTCATGGTCGCACTCCATAACCACGGTACTACTCCTCAAACAGTCGAGCATGGCGAGCGTATCGCACAACTCGTTTTAGCTCCCGTCGTTACCGCTTACTTTAATGTCGTCGATGACCTCAATTCTACCGCCCGCGGAGAAGGCGGCTTCGGCTCTACCGGCACTAAATAAGGGGACGCGCTTACTTTTTCTTTTAAAAAAGAAAAAGTAACCAAAAGAAAGCATTGCAGGTTTTTTATAAATAACTGTTTGTAAAATTAAAATTTGTTTGTTTAGGACAGTCGAGGACGCCTGTCCCTACAGTGTTAAATGAAATTCAATCGTTTTTTCTCGCCTTATGGAGAAAAATATACAAACGATCTTCTCAAACCTTGTAGGGACAGGCGTCCTCGACTGTCCGTTTATTCAATTAATGTAAAACAATTTGGCTACATATAAAACTTCTTTAGGGAAGTTCTTTGAGAGCTCGAGAACTTTCTTTCAAGAAAGTTCTCGAACGCCTCCCCATCTCCCCCGCGTCCTTTATGATTTAGTATTTTTAAAGAAAGCGAAGACTGGGTCTTTTGTGACAAGGAGCAATGCGCCATAAACTACAACGCAAGGGAGTGCTATAATAGCGATACCGAGGATACCACCCATAGCAAAATGCGACACAACGAGACCGACTATACCCATTATAACGGTAAAGATAGCGTATCTCACAAAAATTTTAAGAACGCGCGTTACCTTTATCTCCTTGCGAACGAACCAAAGTTGAACCGCAGTAACGGCTATTTCAGCGATAACAGAAGCAAGAGCCGCGCCCTTTGCGGCAAAGAACCAGATCAAAAAGGTGTTAAGTACAACATTGACACCTGCTCCTACCATAACCGAGACTGTCAATTTATTTTCTCTTCCCGTAGGAACGAGAAGCTGTATACCAATAACGTTACTGCAACCGATAACGGGAAACATGAACACAAGTATGCTTATTATCGGAATAACGGGCTCAAAGCCCTCACCGTAAAAAATCGGAACGAAGCGCGACAGCACGAGCATACAACCGATAGCCATAGGCAGACCGAGTGCAAACACGAACCTGAAAGAACCGTATATCATATCGTATACGTCTTTCTTTTTTTCTTCTTTCCAAAGGACCGCCACGCGCGAAGCGACGACAACGCCAAGCGATGTAACGAGCGCGATAAGCACCTTTATAAGCTTCTGACTCTGCTCATAATATCCATTTTCAAAATCCGAGCGAGTTATGATTCCTATCATGGTCTTATCAAGCACGGTATATATCTGTATTGCAAACTGTGAAGCAAAAAGTGCTATCGACGGCAAAAAATGCTTTAGTATCTTAAACGAAGAAGGCTTTACGGGAACGAGATATCCGCGCACATTCTTCCAAGAGAATATATTACCTGCAAGCAATGACGCGCAATAGCAGACAACGTAGATAATAAGATCGTTTTTATCCTTAACGAAGATAAATATCGCCGCCATAGCGAGTAGACGTCCGACCGCTGTCGCTACCGCGATAGGTTGGAAATTCTCCATTCCCTGATAGAACCACGTAATATCAAAAGCAACCGTGATTATCTCAATAGCCGCTACCGCATAAAGAAGAGCCGAAGCAGAATATATCGGCAATATCGTACAACAGTAGATACCCACCGCTATTATTGCGCCGAGAACTCGAAACAGGAATATCTCCCAAAACAGTCTTGAACGCTCCTCAGCGTCCGAGCTTACGCGTGCTATCTGTCTTTGACCGTAAAGTGTCGTTCCCAAAGCCGCCGCAAGCGCAAAATAAGAAACGATAGACTGCGCATAGGAATACTTGCCTATTCCGTCCGCGCCAAGAACTCGCGAAAGATACGGTGTCGTTACTAAAGGCAGAGCGAGCGCTATTACCTGATATATAAGATTAAAAATATAATTCCCCGCAAAAGATCTCTTCTTTGCGTTTTCAGCCAACACCGCCGCCTCCTTCAAAAGAAACTGTCACAAAATTCAATTATTCCTTGGATATCTGCTCAAATGCCGCGCGAATGACCTTATCCATATCGTAGTAGCGGTATTCTCCAAGACGTCCGCCGAAGATAACATTCTCTTCCTTTTCTGCAAGAGCGCGGTATTTTTCATAAAGCTCACCGTTCTTCTCGTTGTTAACGGGATAGTACGGCTCATCACCGGGTTTCCATTCAACCGAATACTCACGGCTGATGATAGTTTTAGGTTGAGTTCCAAAAGCAAAATGCTTATGCTCGATTATACGGGTAAACGGAGTTTCTCTATCGGTATAATTAACGACAGCGTTTCCCTGATAATTCTCCATATCAAGAATTTCGGTCTCAAAGCTAACGTTTCTGTATTCAAGGTTACCGTAGCAATGTCCGAAATAAGAGTCAACCGTTCCCGTGTAAACCACCTTTTGTGCAAGAGCAGAAAGCTCTTCCTTGTTTTCAAGGAAATCAACACCGAGACGAACCTCTACTCCGTCAAGCATCTTTTCTACCATAGCGGTGTATCCGTCAACGGGAATACCTTGGTAAAGGTCGTTGAAATAGTTGTTGTCGTAGGTGAAACGAACGGGCAAACGACGAATGATAAAGGGCGGAAGCTCTGTGCAAGCTCTTCCCCACTGCTTCTCGGTATAACCCTTTATAAGCTTTTCATAAATGTCCGTACCGATAAGATTTATAGCCTGCTCCTCAAGGTTTTTCGGGTCATCTACCTTGCGAGCCGCTTTCTGTTCCTCGATCTTAGCCTTTGCCTCGTCGGGAGTGATAACGCCCCACATACGATTAAAGGTATTCATGTTAAAGGGCAGATTATATATCTCTCCCTTGTAGTTTGCAACAGGAGAGTTGGTATAGCGATTGAATTTAGCGAATCGGTTCACATAATTCCAGACTTCCTCATCGGAGGTGTGGAAGATATGCGCACCGTATACGTGCACGTCGATGTCCTCGACCTTTTCTGTGTAAATGTTTCCGCCTATATGGTCGCGGCGATCGATAACAAGACATTTTTTGCCTCTTTCAGTCATTATCTGTGCAAACGTTGCACCGTAAAGTCCCGCGCCAACTATCAAATAATCGTAAGTTTTTTTCATGAGTTTACCCTTTCTTTTTCGGATTCCAGCCCGGTCTGTAAACAGGGTGAAGCCCTGTAACTCCGCGCTTTGCGTCCTTTATTGCCGTACCTATGACTTTCATTTTCATAGGATTCATGGAACGCAAGCCTGTCAAACGGCGCATAATGCTTCTGCGGAACGCTGCCCACGCACCGAAATATTCTCTATACATAATGAGAAGGTTACGGGTCGCATAGTAGTCGCGCCAAGATGCGTCACGCGAATAATCGTTGTTGTCCTGATGGCTCATTACAGCACTCGGAACACAAACTATCTTACCCTGTTTTCCAAGGCGTAAGGAATGCTCGAAATCATCGCTGTATATGAAAAATTCTTTTCTTGTAAGACCTGCTTTTTCAAGTGCGGAGCGACGGATAGCACTTCCTATATAAGAGAAGAAATCTATCTCGAACCACTCTTTTTTGTATTCATCGGCAGACACAGGGAAATCTATCTGACCCGACAAGCTCTTGCGTATTCTTGCTCTGTGTCCTACCGCGAAATGATCTCCCGCATCGACCACTCCGCATATTACGGAACATTCGGAAGCAAGCTTTTCCTCTTTTTTGCAAAAAGCATCTATCTTTTCAAGCGCGTCAAGTGCGGGAAGAGCGTCGTCATCCGATATAAACAACCAATCGCAATCGGTCTGTGCAAGTGCCTGCTCCATACCTGCGTAAAACCCGCCCGAGCCGCCTACGTTCTCGGACATAGTATGCACGATATGACGGATATCCTTTTCCTCTGACTGCCAAGCAGAGAGCATCTCCGCAGTTCCGTCGGTGCTGTGATTGTCGACGACGAGTATCGCGCGCGGAGGCATTGTCTGCGTTTCATAAAGCGCAAGCGTTTTTTCAAGATCCTGTTTTCTGTTAAAAGTAACTATAACTGTACAAATATTCATGCCTGTTTTACCTCGCTGTTTTTTATTTTGCAATATATCGAAAGAAGAAAGTATTTTCATAATCTACCGATATAAAGTTCTTGTCACGGAATCCAACTCCGCCGGGGAAGAACTTTTTAAAGGTAAATACGTCGTCAAACACAAGGTCTATCTTACCGTTGGCGATTATCTGCTCAAAGCCTCTCTCAAGCTCCTTGAGCGGAGTAAATGCTCCAAGTATCAAGAAAATTATAAGAATAACACAGGTTATTTTTGCGTAGCTTATCTTCTTCTTTTCTTTCAATAAATGCACATGATCTATCACGTGCTTTGTTGACATGATCATAATCACAAAAACGAGAGGAATAGTCGCTCTCATGCAGAAATCCGAAGCCGTTCCTACCTTTATCAAAGGACAGATAAGCGTCAAACCCCAAGAAATATAGAATATCGGGTCTTTTTTGTGATCGTCCCAAAGGAGAACGAGGAACAAGATGCTTTCAAGAGAAATAAACGCAAGATAATTCAATCTTATCTGCACGTTTATAAGACTTCCGAGAAACAGAACAAGCGCAGTTCCCGCAAGGAAGAAGAGCTTGAACGACCACCAGTTCTTCTTAAAGATCTTCAAAATTATGCCAAGCACGGCAAATCCGCCCGCAAGGCTTGCCGTAAGAATAATGGCGTATAGATCATGCGGCATTTTTACTCCCGCCTGACCTATATTTACGGCAACGTTTGTTATATAATACAAGAAATACAACGGGATAAGCGTGAGCACGGGAATTATATTTTGTACCGTAAGCACGTCACTCCAGAATGCCTTTGCTCTTTTTTCCCGCAACGCGTTGAAAAGCTGTACCGCCGCAACGCCGACCATATAAGCCGCAAGACCTACACAAGGCATCGGAGCGCTTGCCACGGCGCAAACGATAATGAACGCGTAGTTTCTCGTTTTTTTCTCCATAAGGAAGCAGATCGTCGCGAGCCAAGAAAGTATCGCCTGATTAAATACCCAGCCAAGACAAGTTACCATAGAGCTGTATTGGTATATCGACCACCACTCGATATGGTTGGGGAGCGGGATACTGTGCCAATAATTATATACCACAGTTCCGACGATATCCATTCCCGAAAAGCCTATAAATATCGCTATTGCTATCCAGAAATGCTTTTTCGTTGCTACCTTGAGGTACATCATAGTCATCAACATAACGACTACTATACAAACGATAGACCATATCCAAAGCGCAATGTTACCTGCCATCCAAGCAACGTCAAGATCCGCGCTAATACCGTAAAAAAGCTTTCCGATAAGTGCGGGCGGCAACCAATATCCTATATAATAGACGAGTGCCGCATTTTTCTCGGGATAAATAACAGGCCAATCAAAGCGTATAAGATCGCGGAATATAGCGTTACGCGCAGACCAGTCCTCGCTTTGATAGTAAAGATTTCCGATTCCCGACAAAAAACACCACACAGTTACGATACCGATAACTATAAACAACTGCTTTGCCGTAATATTTAGGGTCTTGTCCTCATATTCGACAGCTTCCCTTTTAGCATCGCGCAAGACATAAAAGTACGCAACAGCCAAAAGAATAGCTACAGGAAGCGCGATATACCATCTGATAAAGCCAAACACGAAAACTATCGAAGGCAATAACAGACAAAAATATGCAATTTTTTTGATTTTCGAATACGAAATCGACATATAACAATATCCTCTTCGTTTTTTATAACTCTCTTTATGATTTTACTTTTGCCCGCCAAAACAGACAAAAAGCAACAATTTAGACAATAATACATATTATATTATATCACACAAAGGCTCGCTTGTCAACATAAATCGCCTTATAAATGGCACTCATCTCAAAATGCAAGCACTATTACAAGGCTTTGCTTGACAAAAATCACAACGCGTGATATACTAAATACAATAAGCAAATCAAATGCTCTGACGGGAGAAAAAGATGAATACGTTAAATGTTTTGTACACTTGCGACGAAAACTATGCCGCATATGCGGGAATTTCCATGTTTTCTCTGTTTGAAAACAACACCGATATCGATAGGATCCGAGTTTACCTTGTTGCTGAAGGCTTGAAAGAAGAATCCTTGTCGCGCCTTTGCGCGCAAGCAAAAAATTTCAATAGAGAGCTTATGATAGTTGACCCCGCGCAGATGATAGAAACTATCAGAAACCTAAATATTCCAACCTATCGCGGCTCAAATTCAGCAAATTTCCGTATGTTTTTTAACACGTTTATCGACAGTGACGTGGACAAACTTCTCTATCTCGACTGCGATACTTTAGTGGTATCGTCTCTTGCGCCTTTGCTCTCTCTTGATATGAACGGCAAAGCAGCCGCGGTAGTGCGCGACTCGCTTACCTCGTCATATAAAACTCTTATCGGACTTAACTCCGACGAAGATTATTTCAATTCGGGAGTTATTCTGATAGATACAAAGGTCTGGTGCGAAAAAGATATTACGGGAAAGCTCCTGTCTCACGCTCGCAACGTCCGCTCTCGCTACTGCAATCCCGATCAGGACCTTTTGAATATCGCGCTGCGTGACGATAAGTATATTCTCCCCCCCGAATATAACTTCCAGCCATCGCATAGAGCGTTTTCGGATAAGACATACTTCTCTGCGTATCGCCATACATCATACTATTCCTCGGAAGAACTTGAGAACGCAAGAAAAGATCCCGTCATTCTTCATACCTATCGATTCATAGGAGACTTCCCTTGGCACAAGGGTAATGTTCACCCCGACACTCCTATATTTGACGATTATATGAAACGCTCGCTCTTTAGCGACTACGAGAAAAAGCCCGCGGGACGCGGTATGATATTTGCAATAGAAAAGATCATGTACCGCATATTCCCAAAACGCATATTTTTCAAGATATTCGCGGCATTTACCACAAGACAGTTTGAAAAACAGAACGCGGCTATCGTTGAGGAAATGAAAAAAGACACAGGAAGCGTTCGAGAACTTTAATAAAATTTTATATGTAGCCAACTTGTTTTACGTTAATAAATATACGAACAGTCGAGGACGCCTGTCCCTACAGAGTTAAATGAAAATTGAACGTTTTTCCGTCGCCTTACGGCGAGTGATATACAAACGATCTTCTCCATACCTTGTAGGAACAGGCGTCCTCGACTGTCCTAAAAAACAAACAGATTTATTTTTTGTTTGCTTTTCTTGTTTTATCTTAATTTTTAAAATATATTCCTGTTTTCATCGCCTCGAGCATAACGATAGCCGAGCTTGCGTTGGTCGCAAGCGGTATCTTCTGCACGTCACAGAGTCGCAAAAGAGCCGAAACATCAGGCTCGTGAGGCTGTGCTGTCAGCGGGTCTCGCAAGAATATTATAAGATCAAGTTCTCCGTTCGCAAGCATCGCGCCTATCTGCTGGTCACCACCAAGAGGACCGCTCTTCATGCGGTGTATGGAAAGCCCCGTCTCCCCCATAATAAGCGTTCCCGTCGTTCCTGTTGCATAAAGCTCGTGCGCACCGAGGACGTCATTGTATTTTTTCGCTATTTCTATTATCTCATTTTTCTTTTTGTCATGTGCAATAAGCGCTATCTTCATAAAAAACTCCTTTTCCGTTTTTTTAATTATATCACACCAATTCCAAAAATTCAATACGTTTTTTTACTATACCGTTATTTTTTATTTGCTGTCCAAACATTTCAAAAAACTACCATTAAAACAAATATGTTTTATAAGATTTATAAAATATATATGAATAATTTGTTGACAAAGATATAATTATATGTTATAATAAGACATCCAGAGCCTTTGGCTCGAATACCCTCGAAAAAGGGAAAAACATTATGAGGAGGAACATTGAAATGTTCAAAAAAATTCTTTCTTTGACACTTGCTGTTCTCATGCTTGCCGCTATCTGTGTATCTGCAGTATCTTGCGGTAACGGCAAAGATGACTTCAAGCTCGGTGTTATCCTGCTTCACGACGAAGCTTCCACCTACGACCTTAACTTCATCGAAGCTGTAAACAGGGCTAAAGAAAAGCTCGGTCTTACCGATGAGCAGGTCATCTTCAAGAAGAACATTCCCGAATCCAACGAATGCTACGAAGCAGCTGCTGACCTCGTTGACGAGGGATGCGACCTTATCTTCGCAGACAGCTTTGGTCACGAGACATACTTGCTCAAGGCAGCAAAGGAATTCAAGGACGTTCAGTTCTGCCACGCAACAGGTACTAGAGCTCACACCGAAAAGCTTGACAACTTCCACAATGCTTTCGCTTCTATTTACGAGGGTAGATTCCTTGCAGGTGTTGCTGCAGGTATGAAGCTCAACGAAATGATCGCTGATAACAAGATCACTGCTGAACAGGCTAAGATCGGTTACGTAGGCGCGTTCACCTTCGCAGAGGTTATCTCAGGATACACCTCCTTCTTCCTTGGCGCAAGATATGTCTGCCCCAGCGTAACTATGGACGTTCAGTTTACAGGAAGCTGGTATGACGAGCCTGCTGAAAAGACCGCTGCAAACGCTCTTATGGATAGAAACTGCGTACTCATAAGCCAGCACGCTGACTCCATGGGTGCTCCTACCGCTTGCGAAGAGAGAGGCGTTCCTAACGTTTCTTACAACGGAAGCACAGTTAAGTCTTGCCCCAACACCTTTATCATATCTTCCAAGATCGACTGGACTCCTTACTTCGAGTATATCTGCAACAGCGTAATGGAAGAAAAAGAGATCGCTCTTGACTGGACAGGCACTATCGCTACCGGTTCTGTTGCTCTTACCGAGGTAAATACTCAGGCTGCGGCTGATGGAACTCAGGCTAAGATCGATGAGATCAAGGCTAAGCTCGTTTCGGGTGAGCTCCACGTATTCGATACCGATACGTTCACCGTAAATAATGAGACTCTTACCTCTTACATGGCAGACGTTGACACCGACGCTGACTTCCAAAAGGACACCGAAGCGATCAAGGACGGTTACTTCCATGAGTCCGAGTACAGAGCAGCTCCTTACTTCGATATTCAGATCGACGGTATTACTCTCGTTAACACCAACTTCGGCGACTAAAACACCGAAAATGACAAGCGGAGCTTTTTGCTCCGCTTGTCTGTGATTTTACAAGCTCAAAGCCGACCGCTTAAAGTGGCTTTAAACGGCTTACTTTTAGCTTGTAGTGACATCTTTTTATTATTTGGAGGAGCTTCATGAATAAACAGGTTGCGTTGGAGATGAAAAAGGTCTCCAAATATTTCGGCAGTCTGGCGGCAAATAAGGACGTCGATCTTACCGTATATCGCGGAGAGATACTTGCGGTCCTTGGTGAAAACGGCTGCGGAAAAACCACTCTTATGAATATGATAGCGGGAATCTACTATCCCGACAGCGGAACTATCTTTGTCGACGGTCAAGAGGTGGTCATTCGTTCACCCAAAGACGCGTTCCGTCATGGCATCGGTATGATACATCAGCACTTTAAGCTGGTAGATCTCTTCACCGCCGCGGAAAACGTTATTCTTGGTATCGATGACGGTGAGCGTTACAACATAAAGGATATCAACCAAAAGGTCGCAGAGATAGCGGACAAATATGGATTTCATATCGATCCAAAGAAAAAAATATATGAAATGTCTGTCTCCGAAAAACAGACCGTCGAGATAATCAAGGTGCTTTACAGAGGCGCGGATATCCTCATTCTTGACGAGCCCTCCGCAGTGCTTACTCCTCAGGAAACGGACAGGCTGTTCGATGTACTCCGCCGTATGCGTGACGACGGAAAATCAATAATCATAATAACGCATAAGCTCCATGAGGTATTGTCTATTTCCGACCGCGTTGCAGTTCTCCGCAAGGGTGAGCACATCGCGACCGTAAACACGAAGGAGACGACCGAATCCGAACTTACCGAAATGATGGTCGGTAAAAAAGTAGAGCTCAACATAAACCGACCCGAGCCTAAAAACGTATGTGACAGACTTGAAATAAAGGATCTCTCAATGACAGACACTGACGGCATCAAAGTGCTTGACAACGTTTCCTTTACCGCGCGAGCAGGAGAGATACTCGGCATCGCGGGTATTGCGGGAAGCGGTCAGAGAGAACTTCTCGAGGCTATTGCGGGTCTTAAAACTCTTGATTCGGGAGAGATAATTTTCAACCGTCCCAAGAAGAATCGCCCCGTCTCGTTCTACCACAAGACATTTGCCGAGGTCACAAAGCTTGCCTCCGAGGGTAAATTCCATTATGAAGACGGCACTCCCGTTGACTTTACGGGAATGAGCCACTCACATATATGCAATCTGGTAAACGAAGAAAAGGTTCTTTTTAACGAAGACGAGATCATGAATCTGTGCGACAAAACACCGCTTCAGATACGCGAGCTCGGAGTGCGTCTCTCATTCGTTCCCGAGGACCGTCTCGGAATGGGACTTGTAGGAAACATGGACCTCGTCGACAATATGATGCTCCGAAGCTATCGCAAAGGACCTTCGGTATTCCTTGACAGAAAGAAACCCACCGACCTTGCTCAAAAGATCGTAGAGGAGCTCGAAGTAGCAACTCCAAACACACACACTCCTGTAAGACGTCTTTCGGGTGGTAACGTACAAAAGGTTCTTGTAGGACGAGAGATAGCGGCAGCTCCCACCGTTCTTATGGCAGCTTACCCCGTTCGAGGACTTGATATAAACTCCTCTTACACTATATACAATCTCCTTACAAAACAGAAAGAGCAAGGCGTATCGGTCATTTTCGTAGGTGAAGACCTTGACGTTCTTATCGAGCTTTGCGATAGAATAATGGTCGTATGCGCGGGACGTATAACAGGTATGTTGGACGCTCGAAATACGACAAAGGAAGAAATAGGTCTTTTGATGACCAAGACCGATAATGATGCAACTCAGACAGAAAAGGAGGGAAATTAAGTGAAAGCACATGAAAAACAAACTCACGAACCGCTTTTTCACGTTGTAAAGCGTGAACCTCTCCCTATCTACAAGTCTATGGCTATCCGCGTAATAGCGGTCGTCGCGGCACTTCTGCTATGTTCCCTGCTCTCTGTATTCTTGATCGGAGCAAACCCCTTCGATTTTTTAAAAACGCTTTTTGAGGGAACGTTCGGTTCATCAAGACGACTTTGGAAATTTTCAAAGGACTTGTCTGTCCTTCTTTGCATATCACTTGCAATCACTCCCGCGTTCCGTATGCGCTTCTGGAATATCGGAGCTGAGGGTCAGACTCTCGTAGGCGCGCTTGCCGCCGTTGCGGTAGCGTTCTATCTCGGCAAAAGCCTTCCGAACGGAATTTTACTTATATTGATGCTTTTGGCAGCGGTCGCAGCAGGTGCTGTATTCGGTGTTCTGCCCGCTATCTTCAAAGCTAAATGGAACACTAACGAGACTCTTTTTACACTTATGATGAACTACGTCGCGACAGGACTTGTATCGTATTTCCTTGTTATATGGACACCGAGCGGATCAAGCGTTCTCGGCGCATTGTCGGTAGGATATCTTCCTGTTATTCTGCACGAATATCTGTTGTTGATAATCACAGTTCTCGTGCTCACCGCTCTCATGTATATCTATCTGCATTACACAAAGCAGGGATACGAGATATCGGTAGTCGGTGAAAGTGAAAACACCGCGCGTTATATCGGTATCAACGTAGGTAAAGTAATCGTACGCACCATGATAGTCTCGGGTGCTATCTGCGGTCTTGCGGGCTTCCTTATAGTAGGTGCTCTTGACCATTCGATAACGACGACCACCGTCGGTGGCTTGGGCTTTACCGCTATAATGGTATCGTGGCTTGCAAAATTCAATCCGCTTATCATGATAGGCACTTCTGCTTTCGTAGCTTTTCTTCAGCAAGGCTCGGCGCAGATATCGACTACCTTTAACATTGATTCTTCTTTCCCTGATATGATAGTCGGAATCGTTTTGTTCTTTATCATCGGCTGTGAATTTTTCATAGGCTATCAGCTCAAGTTCCGCAAATCCGCAAAGCAAGGAGGTAAAAAAGCATGAATCCGTTTTTGAATTATCTGCTGTCCGCCATCCCATTGGGAATGACATTCCTCTTTGGTTGTACGGGAGAAATACTTACAGAAAAATCGGGACATCTTAACCTCGGTATCCCCGGTATCATGTGCATCGGCGGCGCAAGCGGTTGCATTGCGCTCAAGCTTATGTACGAAAAGCCGATCCCCGCGCCACTCGTAGTTATAATCGCCATTCTCGCTTCTTTCGTAGGCGGTATCCTTATGGGTCTTGTATACAGCTTCCTTACGGTAACTCTTAAAGCTAACCAAAATGTCACAGGTCTCGCTATGACGACCTTCGGCGTGGGTACTACGAAGCTTATTATGAACGGTATGGCTACTAACGCTATGCAATATCTTTTCGCTCTCGATTATTTCCGTTTCCCCTTCGCAAACAGCACGTCTTCGCTCAAATATTGGGGAATTATGCTTTATCTCGCAATAATCATCGCAATAGTCGCATCCTTTGTACTATCCCGCACTCGAGTCGGTCTGCATCTTCGCGCGGTAGGTGAAAACCCCGCTACCGCAGACGCCGTCGGTATTAATATTACGGCTTACAAATATATCGCTACGGGTATCGGAAGCGGTATAGCCGCGCTTGGTGGTCTGTTCTACATCATGGACTACTCGGGATCGAACGAGTCCTATAAATCGATAGAAGCTTTCGGTTGGCTCGCTATCGCGCTCGTTATCTTCACGCTTTGGAGACCTCACTTGAGTATCATCGGCTCGATAATCTTCGGTGCGCTTTATCTCGCTGGAGCGTATATTCCCACGCTTCTCGGCATCAAGCTCGATATAAGTGCTACCCCTCTCCTTCAGATGCTTCCTTATGCCGTTACGATCATAGTTCTTATAATAACGAGTGTAAGAAAGAAACGAGAAAATCAACCGCCCGCATCACTCGGATTATCCTATTTCCGCGAGGAGAGATAACCAAACTTACACAAGGAGTTAAGTTTCTGCTTAACTCCTTTTTCCCTTGCTTATGCCGGTAAGCGTTTTCTTCTCTTTTCTCGCAAGCTCGTAAGCGTATCGTATAACTCTTTCGCAACCCTTTCTTGAGAACACTCCATCCTGAATAACGACCTCGTTAGGCTTGTCCTTGAACAACAGGCTTGCGCTGCCCGCGTATTTGCCTCGCTGTTTTCACGAACGAAGAGCATATCCACGTCTTCTTTTTTACATCCTTAAGGGAACAGGGTGCGCCTTCAAGAAGCTTGACGGGACGCAAATTTATATACCGGTCAAAGGATTTTCTTATCATCAATAAGAGATCCCACAGCTATATGTGATCGGGAACGCTCGGATAACCGACCGCGCCAAGAAATATAGCGTCCGCCTTTTTCAGCTCCTCGATACTATTCTCCGCCATCATTCCTCCCGTTTTAACTAATATTCACAGCCCCACGGATATTCCGTAAATTCAAACCTCCGCCAGAGTTATTTGTAAAGTACATTTTTTATTTCCAGTTATTATTTTTTTAATAACAGGAAACGCGATGAAATATAAATCCTTTTTTAACGCAAAAGGTTGACACCAAAGAGCAAATGTGCTATAATTTTGTTGAAAATTCACGGAGGTATTTTTTCATGGAAAATAAACGTATTTTTGTGTGCGGAATACACCAAGAATCAAACTGCTTTAACCCCATCCCCACGCCAAAGACAATGTTTAGTACGCTTGAGGGAGAAAATTCAAAGCGCGCTTCGGGAGCAAAAACCTCAACGGGTGGTTTAATGGAGCGTCTTGAGGCTGAGAACGGAATCGAGCTGATATACGGTACGGTCATGTCTTCTCCGAGCGGTGCTCCTCTTAAAGAAGAGGTATGCGAATTCTTCCTCGGTTCAGTACTTCCCGATATAAAAAAAGCGGGCAAGCTTGACGGTGTTGCCGTCACCCTTCACGGCGCGACTATGGCTGTAAACTCAAATGACGTTTGCGGAGACGTTCTCGAAGCCATAAGAAATGCGGTCGGAGAGGAAATGCCTATCACCGCCGCATTTGACCTGCACGCAAACATAACCGAGAAAATAATGAAGAACGCCGATTATATCTGCGGTTTTCAAGAATATCCTCATATCGACCAATATGAAACAGGTGTCCGCGCGGCAGAGCTTTTGATACGTCATCTCAACGGAAAGCCCGCAAAAACAGCTCGCGTTACTATCCCTATGATCGCCCCTGCCCATGCATACACTACGACAACGAGAGAGCTTCTCAAACTCGTAAACAAAGCAAAGGCTATGGTCGAGTCGGGACGCATTCTCGATTACACTATCTTCGAGGTCCAGCCTTGGCTTGACAATCCTCAAATGGCGGCATCGATAATCGTTGTCGCTGACGACGAAGCAACGGCAAAAGCAGTAGCTTCCGAGCTTGCGCTCGATAACTTCAACCTTAGAAAAGATCTTCTCGGCTCACCGCTCGTATCTATCGAGGAGGTCATTCAAAAGGCTCTTGCCAATAAAACAGGAAAGCCCGTTATCCTCGTTGACTCGGCAGACTCGCGCGGAGCAGGCTCTACTGCCGACAGTGCTGCCGTTCTTGAGTATCTTCTTCCCTATAAGGATCAGCTCAAATGCGCGCTCGGCGTGACCGATGCGGAAGCGGTAAAAAAAGCTTTTGAGGTCGGCGTTGGAGAAAGAGCCGATTTCACGCTTGGCGCAAGTATCGCAAAGGAGCTTTCAAAGCCTGTTAAGGTAGAAAACGCGCTCGTCAGAAGCTTGCACAACGGATATTTCACGCACATAGGACCTATCGCAAAGGGTCGCGTATCCTATTGCGGCAAGGTAGCCGTTCTTCAGGTGGGCTCGATACTTATCCAAGTGTCTACCGATAGCCGAACCGAACGCGATATAGGCTTCTTCCGCGGCTTCGGTATAGACCCCGAATTCTGCGATCTCGTTTCGGTAAAGGCTTGTACGTCATTCCGAGCAGCCTATGAGCCTATCTCCGCAGAGATATGCAATACCGCAACACCAGGTGCGGCAGGAACGGTTTTGACCGAGCT
>JAZNEM010000044.1:0-33992 GCA_045588595.1 Eubacteriales bacterium | reverse complement strand
ATGGTCGTAAAGGTTGGAGATAAGGTTATCACATCCAAATATGCCGGAACTGAGGTAAAGGCAGACGGCGTTGAGTATAATATCGTTCGTCAGAGCGATATACTTGCAATAGTCGAATAATTTGAAGGGAGAAAACAGTTATGGCAAAGGAAATTCTTTATGGAATTGAAGCTCGCAACGCGCTTTGCAGAGGCGTTGATAAGCTTGCAGATACCGTTAAGATCACGCTCGGACCTAAGGGACGTAACGTAGTTCTTGACAAGAAATACGGCTCTCCGCTCATCACTAACGACGGTGTTACCATCGCTAAGGAGATCGAGCTTGAAAATGAAGCTGAGAACATGGGCGCACAGCTCGTAAAGGAGGTTGCGACCAAGACAAACGACGCGGCAGGTGACGGTACTACCACCGCAACGCTTCTCGCGCAGGCATTCGTTCGCGAGGGAATGAAGAACGTAACCGCGGGTGCTAACCCCATGGTAGTTCGCAAAGGTATCAAGAAAGCTGTTGACAAGGCTGTTGAAACTCTCGTTGCTAACGCAAAGAGGGTAAACGGCAGTGATGATATCGCTCGCGTTGGTACTATCTCCGCAGGTGACGAGGTCATCGGTCAGCTTATCGCTGACGCTATGGAAAAGGTTACCTCTGACGGTGTTATCACCGTTGAGGAATCCAAGTCCGCTGAGACTTACGCAGAGGTAGTTGAGGGTATGCAGTTTGACAGAGGTTACCTCTCTCCCTACATGGCTACCGATATGGATAAGATGGAAGCTGTTCTCGACGACGCTCTCCTCCTTATCACCGACAAGAAGATATCCAATATTCAGGACGTTCTTCCCGTTCTTGAGCAGGTAGTTCAGGCTGGCAGAAAGCTCCTTATCATTGCTGAGGACGTAGAGGGCGAGGCTCTTACCACTCTCGTACTCAACAAGCTCCGCGGCACTTTCGTTTGCGTTGCCGTTAAAGCTCCCGGCTTTGGCGACAGAAGAAAAGAAATGCTCCGCGATATCGCTATCCTTACGGGCGGTCAGGTCATCTCCTCCGAGATCGGTATCGAGCTCAAGGACGCAACCCTTGATATGCTCGGTCACGCGCGTCAGGTAAAGATCAACAAGGAAAACACCATTATCGTTGGCGGCGCAGGCTTCCCCGACGATATCAAGGCTCGTATCTCGCAGATCAAGTCTGCTATCGAGACTACCACCTCCGACTTCGACCGCGAGAAGCTTCAGGAGCGTCTCGCTAAGCTTTCGGGCGGTGTTGCGGTCATCAAGGTAGGTGCTGCTACCGAGGCTGAAATGAAGGAAAAGAAGCTTCGCATTGAGGACGCTCTCAACGCAACTCGTGCGGCAGTTGAAGAAGGTATCGTTGCGGGAGGCGGAACTGCTTACCTCAACGTTATCCCCGAGGTCGCTAAGCTCGTTGACACCGTTGACGGTGACGAAAAGACAGGTGTTAAGATAGTCCTTAAGGCTCTTGAAGAGCCCGTTCGTCAGATCGCGGCTAACGCAGGATTTGACGGCGGCGTTATCATCAACGAGATCATGAAGAGCGGCAAGGTCGGATACGGCTTTGATGCTTACAACGAAGTTTACTGCGACATGATGGCGTCGGGTATCGTTGATCCTACCAAGGTTACACGTTCCGCGCTCCAGAACGCTGCTTCTATCGCATCCGTTATCCTCACTACCGAGTCGGTAGTTGCCGATAAGAAAGATCCCGCAGCAGAGGCTGCCGCTAACGCCGCTATGGCTGGTGCCGGCGGTATGGGCGGTATGTATTAAGGACGCGGAGGACGCGGGGGATGCGATGAGGGAACTTTTTGTAAAAAGTTCCCTCAAACTCCCTCAAAAACTTTCAATAAGGGGTTATTATAAATAACCGTTTGTGGACAACTAAACTTGATAGTTTTTTCTGTAAGGAAGAAAGTGGTCGGACGAGTCTTTTGACTCACCGACCACACTTTCTTTGGGTAAATGAAATTATTTTTTCTATTTAACAAAATTACGCCCAATATCGTTAATTAAAGTAACTTATTACTCTAAACGATATTGGGCGTATTTCTTTATTTAGAAAAGCAAAACAAAATTATACCCATAAAACAGCGGTCGGTGAGTCAAAAGACTCGTCCGACCTGTTTTTACATCAGAGAAAAAACATTCCCTTTTAATTTAACTAAACGTTTTTCCTATAAACTTCTTTCAAGAAGTTCTTTGAAGGTGTGGAAACTTTCTTTCAAGAAAGTTTCCACAAAACGCGTCCCCTCGCGTCCTTACTTCTCGGGGTCGAGGTATTTCCAATAAGCCATGATGTAGTTGATACCCGACCAAACGGTCATAAACATCATAAAGGCGATAGACGCCCAGGTTATCGGAACGATATCGGTACGCCAATCAGCGTTAAAGATAAGGCGTGCGATCCACTGAAGAACGGGCTCAATAAAGACGGTAGAGATAGCAACTATCTGAGACACCGTCTTTATTTTACCGAGATTATTCGCGGCAATAACTATATTGCTTCCCGTAGAAACGACAAGTCTCATAGAGGTCACGGCAAGCTCTCGGAAAACTACCACTATAAGCGCGAATATCATGATCGTGCGAAGATTCGCGAACTTATAAAGGATAACGAACATAGCGCCTATTACCATAAACTTATCGGCAACAGGGTCTAAAAACTTACCGAAATCGGTGATAAGGTTATATTTTCTCGCTATCTTTCCGTCAAGCATATCGGTTATAGAAGTACCGATAAAAAGAACGGCGCAGATAATGCAAGAAATATAGAACGGCAGTATGCTTTCGGGCAACATTCCCACAATAATAATTACGGGAACGAGGCACAAGCGAAGGACTGAAAGCTTATTTGGTAAATTCATTTTCATAATGTTCCCCCTAAATTCATTCGGCAGTAACAAGTCTGCCTATAAGGTCGTAATCCATTACCTCACGGATCTTTACTTTAACGAACGATCCGGGAGCAACGCGCATATCCGCGCGGAAGTATATCTTTCCGTCTATCTCGGGAGCGTCGTCCGTTCCGCGTCCGAAATGTATCTGCGCAACGGGATCGTATTCCTCGCAAAGAACGGTTATCACCTTACCGATCATAGACTCGTTTCTCTTTTCATTTATTTCAAGCTGCTCACGCATAAGAATATCGAGTCTGTCCTGCTTTAACTGCTCGTCGATCTGATCGGGCATATCATATGCGGCAGTTCCCTCTTCTCTCGAATAAGGGAAAGCTCCCATGTGCTCAAACTTTGCTTCCTTTACAAACTCGCAAAGCTCAACGAAATCCTCCTCGGTCTCACCTGGGAATCCGACGATAAACGTTGTACGAATGACAATATTCGGAATCTCCTTGCGAAGCTTTGAGATTACCTCGCGTATCATCTTGCTGTCGCCGTGTCGGTTCATGGCGCGTAACATATTATCACTTATATGCTGAATGGGAAGGTCGATATACTTAAGTATTCTGTCGTTATCGCGAATTTCCGCTATAAGCTCGTCCGTGACCTTGTCGGGATAGCAGTAAAGAAGTCTTATCCACGGGATACTCGTCTCGTCGGTGATACGGCGAAGCAGCTTTGCAAGGCTGTATTCTCCGTAAAGGTCGAGTCCGTAACGAGTTATATCTTGAGCAACGATGCAAAGCTCACGCACACCGAGCGCTTCCATCTGCTTTGCTTCCTCTACGATATCGCTCATCTCACGGCTTCTGAACTTTCCGCGTATTGAGGGGATAGCACAATAAGCACAACGGTTGTCGCACCCCTCTGCTATCTTAAGGTACGCCATATATTCGGGAGTCGTGAGGATACGGTCACCGCCAAGACGGACTGTATCTTTGTCCTCAAACGACGTATATTTTCTCTTTGAGCCTTTTTTCTTTTTGACCGTTACCGCCTCAATAGCTTCAACGATATTATGTATACTTCCGACACCGAGGACCGCATCGACCTCGGGCAGCTCGTCAAGTATAGTTTCTCTATATCGCTCGGCAAGGCAACCCGTAACGACTATCGCCTTGAGCGTTCTGTTCTTCTTGAGCCAAGCGATATCGAGTATGCTGTCAATAGACTCACGCTTTGCGCTCTCTATAAATCCGCAAGTATTTATAATAATTACGTCTGCCTCTATCTCATCGGGGGTTATCTCATATCCCGCCATAGCAACTTCGTGTAGCATGACCTCGGTGTCAAGCTGATTTTTCGGACAACCGAGCGAAACAAATCCTACCTTCATTTTTTCTCCTTGTTTTTCAGTTAAATATTTTCTCAAGCTCCGAGGGGTGCTCTATTACGATATCCGCACCCGCCTGTTCAAGAACGGCTCGTCCGCGATATCCCCAAGAACAACCTACCGACAACATTCCCGCATTTATTCCCGTCTGTATATCAACGTCACTATCTCCGATAAACGCAGTCTCCGATGCACTGAAGCCAAGCTCCTTCGCTATCATCAGAGGTACTGTCGGGGCGGGCTTTTTGGGGAGATCGGTCTGCCCCATCGAGACAGATATTATGCCGTCCGAGAATAAGATCTCGGATATCTTTTTTACGTACATATCCTGCTTATTCGAAAGTATCGCAAGCGTATATCCGCGCGCTTTAAGGGTGTGCAAAGCCTCTCTCATTCCCTCATAGCAGCCGTCTATATGCATATAAGTTTTGCCGTATACGTTATCGTAATATTTTAAGCCTTCTTTTACAAGCTCGTCGGAGTCGTCGGGCAAAAACGACCTGCGTATAAGAAGCAACGCTCCGTTTCCGATAGCCTCGCGTATCTCATCGTAACTGCGTTGAGGCTTCCCGAAGTGCTCAAGAGTCATATTCACAGCCTCGCGTATCGACCATATAGTATCCGCTATCGTTCCGTCAAGGTCGAATATCAAAAGCTTTATATTTTTGTTCATAAAAGAGCTCCTGTATAATTCTATCACTATATTATAACACACAACCGAACTTCTGTCAATTCTCAAAGAAATGCTTTTATCATTTTTTTGCGTATTTTTGAGAAAAATGATTGATTTTATAGTGGAAATGTGGTAAAATTTATTTAAATATGTATTTTGAGGCAAATTTTATGATAATTTATTTAAAAGCTCCTTTGAAGCATGCGACAGTTGAACAACTCACAAAAAAGCAACTCAAATTTCTTGAGGACAGAAAGCATCAAGAAATAGTTGCGGAAAATCCCGACTGGTTGAATCTCGTGAAAAAAGGCGAGGAAGATTCTATCCCAAATCCCGTAAAATTTGAATTTGACGCGGACGGCTTTGACGGAGACGTAAAATTTTACGTTCTTCTTTCCGAGAATGATGATATGTCAAATGCAAAAGAAACGCTTTGCGAAAGCAACTCGTGCGAGATATACAATCTCTTCCTCGGAAAGCAATATTTTTGGAAAGTCGTGGCAAAGCTCGGTGAAAAAAAGATAGCCGAATCCGAAGCGCGAAGCTTTACCACCTCTTCACGCACTCCGCGTTCTATACGCGCGGGCGGTCTTAGTAATGTCCGCGACCTTGGCGGATACAAGTGCGCGGACGGTCGCAAGGTCAAGCAAGGACTTATCTACCGCGGCTGCGAGATGGAATTCCACCACACTATCACAGAGCATGGCATCTCGGTACTCAAAGACGAATTAAAGATACGCACAGACCTTGACCTCCGTATTGAAGCCGTTGACAAGGTATTTGCTTCCGCGCTTGGAGATACAGTTAATTTCACGCTTATACCAACGCTCGCATATGAGCATTTCTTTGCGGAAAAAGAGACCTGTAAAAAGCTATTTAAGCTTTTTACGGACGAGTCGACCTATCCCCACTATATTCACTGTTGGGGCGGTGCTGACCGAACGGGAACTTTCTCTCTCGTGATACTCGGCATGCTTGGCGTTGATAAAGAATTTCTCTTTGAAGACTACGAATACACTTCCCTTTCGATCTGGGGAAAGCGCAGTATCACCTCCGATCACTTCAAGGATCTTCTCACTTCTCTTGACGAATACGGAAGCGAAAACGATTCTATCAACGAAAAGTGCAGGAATTTCTTGCGCGCTTGCGGTATAACCGACGATGATATGGCGAAGATCCGCGATATCATGACCGAGCCCTGCAACTGATCAAAGAACACTCATTTTTTGCGATATGCACAACAACTTTTTTCTTAAATAAGAAAAAATCGTCGTTTCTAATCTTTCGCAAAAGCAAAAAATGTGGTATAATAATAAATTGTGGAAATATAATTCGGATTTTATATATTATTAAAGAAGGAGATCACGTTGTGATAAGAAACGATTTAAGAAACATTGCGATCATCGCGCACGTTGACCACGGTAAAACTACCCTCGTCGACGAAATGCTGAAGCAGGGCGGTATCTACCGCGAAAATCAGGAGACCGTTACTCGCGTTATGGACTCGGGCGACCTCGAAAAAGAAAGAGGTATCACTATCCTCGCCAAAAACACCGCAGTACACTACAAGGACGTAAAAATAAACCTTATCGACACCCCAGGGCACGCAGACTTCGGCGGTGAGGTCGAGCGTATTCTCAAAATGGTAAACGGTGTTATCCTTCTCGTTGACGCGGCAGAAGGTCCTATGCCCCAGACACGCTTCGTTCTTCAGCGCGCGCTTGAGCTCAACCACCGCGTTATCATAGTTATAAACAAGATAGACAAGCCCGACGCTCGCCTTGGTGAAGTCGAGGACGAGATACTTGAGCTTCTCATTGACCTCAACGCCTCCGACGAACAGCTCGACAGCCCTATGCTCTACTGCTCGGGAAGAGCGGGTACGGCTACCGAAGACCCCAGCGTTGCGGGAACTGACCTCGTTCCTCTCTTTGAAAAGATACTCAATTACATTCCCGCCCCCGAGGGTGACGAAAACGGAGAGCTTCAGCTCCTCGTTTCCTCTATCGACTACAACGACTACGTTGGACGTATCGGTATCGGACGTATCGAGCGCGGTTCTATAAGAACCAATCAGGAAGCCTACATCTGCAACTATCACTCGGGAACTGCTCCAAAGCGTACGAAAATAGTAGCTCTCTTCCAGATAGACGGTCTTTTGCGCGTTCCCGTTGAAAACGCTAAAATGGGCGATATAGTTTGCTTCTCCGGTGCTGAAAATATCACTATCGGTGATACCATTACGAGCATTAGTGCGCCCGAACCTCTTGAATTCGTTAAGGTCAGCGAGCCGACGCTTGAAATGACCTTCTCGGTAAACGACAGCCCCTTTGCAGGAAAAGAAGGTAAATTCGTTACATCCCGTCAGCTCCGCGACCGTCTTTACAAGGAGACTCTCAAGGACGTCTCTCTTCGTGTCTCGGACGGTGAAACTACCGATGAATTTAAGGTTGCGGGAAGAGGCGAGATGCATCTCTCTATCCTTATCGAAAATATGCGCCGCGAGGGCTATGAGATGCTTTGCTCCAATCCCCGCGTGCTTTATAAAGATATTGACGGCGTTAAGTGCGAGCCAATGGAACGCGTTACGCTTGACGTTCCCTCCGATTACGTGGGAGCGGTCGTTGAAAAGCTCGGTCAGCGTAAGGGCGACTTGCTTGAAATGAATCCCGTCGGAAACCGTATGCGTATAGAATATTCTATTCCCTCGCGTTGCCTCTTCGGTTATCGTTCCGAATTCCTTACAGCTACTCGCGGAGAAGGTATTATGAACTCTATATTCGATGGATATCAGCCTTACAGAGGTGAGGTAACTATGCGCTTTACAGGCTCTCTCATCGCTTCCGAAACGGGCGAGACTACAAGATACGGTCTTTATAACACGCAGGAGCGCGGCAACCTCTTCGTAGGTCCTCAAACTCCCGTATATGAGGGTATGATAGTCGGTGAAAACCCGAAGAACGACGATATCGCCGTTAACCCCTGTAAGAAAAAACAGCTTACCGCTATCCGCTCCGCAGGTGCGGACGAAAAGCTCCTCCTTACCCCCCCGATAATCTTTAGCCTTGAAGAAGCTATCGAGTTTATAACCGATGACGAGCTTATCGAGGTCACTCCCAAGTCTATCCGACTCCGTAAAAAGATCCTTAATACCGAGCTTCGTATGAAAGCTATGATGAAAGCTCGCCGCGAAGCCGCGAAATAAGGACGCGTGGACGCGATTATGTTACTTTCTTCTTTCGCGAAAGAAGAAAGTAACCAAAGAAGAAAGCATTGCAAGGGGTTATTATAAATAACCGTTTGGAAAATTTAAATTTGTTTGTTTTTTAGGACAGTCGAGGACGCCTGTCCCTACAAGATTTGAGAAAATCGTTTATATATCCCTCGCCGTAAGGCGATGAAAAAACAATTTTATTCAAATTAACTCTGTAGGGACAGGCGTCCTCGACTGTCCGCTTTATTCAATCAAAGACAAACAAATTGGCTACATATAAAATCTTTTTAGTGAAGTTCTTTGGGGCTCGACCCTTTCTTTCAAGAAAGGGTCGAACGCGTCCCCTGCCTCCCCCCGCATCCTTATTTTTCAAAGCCGTGTATAAAGCCTGTAACGTCAGCGGAGCAGATATCACCGCCTATAACGCGATTGCGATAGACAAGGACGTTAGCGTAGACAGTACCGTTTGCGCCCTCGTAATTTGTGACCTCATATGTATAGCGCATGACCTTTTTCTTTTTGTATTTAGAAAGATCAAGACCTTGGCGGCGTTGTATCTCATTATAGCCCGTAAATATCTTATCAAACTCGGAGGGGATAGTAACTTCAACACTCTCGCGAGGCTCTGCGGAGACCTCCCATCCGAATTGAGCAAGGAACGCGATACGGTCCTCATTTGTTTTCACGTCGTCGTATTTAATTTCAACGTCCTTTGACGAGGCGATGAAACCGTCATCGTTTCCATATGCGGGGATAAAAGCTATCAAGGTTATAAGCATAACGAGTGAAACGCAAATAACCGCAAAAAATTTAAGCGTGCTTGCGCGCAAGGAATAGATAAACATAAGTTCCTCCCGTTTTTACATATAATTCTAATCAATTATATGGAGACGAGAGGATCTTTATGATTGCGCATCAGAATTGTTGACTAAAATAAAATTTCTTTTCTTTAGCCGAAACGCTGTGCGCAAGGCCTATCATTATATAAAGAGCAAGTACAGACGAACCGCCCGCGCTCATAAACGGCAAAGTAATGCCTATAACGGGAACTTTGGCAATACACATCCAAAGATTTTCAACGGTTTGAAAGATAATAACCGCGGCAATGCCCGCGCAAATAAGCTTTCCAACGGTATCTCTGCACTTAAGAGCGATCCAAAGCAAACGCAAAACAAGTACCACAAGGCAAGCGACCACGACAAATCCACCAACGAAACCGAACTTTTCGCAAACGGTCGCAAAAATAAAATCGGTATGCGAAGCGGCAAGGTCCTCGTAAACTCCGCCGCCAAAAAGTCCTCTTCCGAACATTCCGCCGCGAGAGATAGCCTCAAGGCTCATAAGCGGTTGTCTGACAATATCGGCAGGTCCGCCCTCGGGAGAAAAACCGTAAATTATTCTTTGCTGCTGATAAGGCTTTAAAAGCTCCCAAAGAAAAGGAACGCAAACGGCAACAAGTACGCCTCCAAAAAGGAAATACCATCCCGAAACACCCGCGCAATAGAGCATGAAAATGATTATTCCAAAATAAATAATTGCAACGCCAAGGTCTCCCGAAATAAGTATCAGTCCAACGAGTACCCCTGCGTGAATAAGAAGCCCCAAAACAGAAAGTGGGTGGTTAAGCTTGTCCTTTATCATATCGATATGCTTTGAAAAGGTACACAAAAAAGCTATTTTCACAAACTCGGACGGTTGTATGGAAATTCCTATAAACGGAATAGTCAACCAGCTTTTATTTCCCGTTTCCATAGTTTGACCGCTTATACCGAAAATAAGAGTAATGCCCAACAAAAGCACGGATAAAACGAAAAGTATTATGTAAAATCGGTCAACAAAAAAGCGGTAATCGAAATTTGCTATTATAAATACGGCTATCATTCCCGCAATCGTCATAGCTATCTGCATAACGAGCTTACTTCGTCCGAAATTATCAACACTTCCAAAGATAGTCAGAATACTGATAGCTGAAAGGATAGTGGAAAATATAAAAATTATAGGGTCTATGCGTCCAATACGCTCCTTGAGCGGTACGCCAAACAGCCTCATTTTTATTCCCCCTTTCCTTCTCGATTTTTTCAAAAACGGCGAAGGAATGTCCTCCGCCGTAGATCTTATTAATACTGTCTGCCCCAAACGACCATATGCTTTGCGGGCTTTCCGCAGCATACGCACTTGTCGGCGATATGCTCTTCAACAAAAGGAATACAACGCGACTTAACTCCGCCCGTTTCATCCTTAAGCTTATCCTCGCATTCGGAATCTCCGCACCACATAGCCTTGATAAATCCGGGGTGATTCTCGGCAATATCAAGGAACTCTTCATGATCGTGAGCAATGCTCGTCTTTTCCGCAAGGTTCTTCTCTGCTCTTGCGACAAGCTCATCGTGAACAGCCTTGAGCGCTTTCTCGACTTCTTCAACGATATTATCAAGCGAAACTATCTTCTTCTCACGGCTTACACGGCTAACGAGAACACAAGAATTGTTTTCGATATCACGCGGTCCAAGCTCAAGACGAAGCGGAACGCCCTTCATTTCATACTGGCTGAACTTCCAACCCGTAGAGAAATCACTATCGTCAAGCTTAACACGGAATTTTTCGGAAAGGATATCGCGAATTTCGCCAGCCTTTTCGAGAACGCCTTCTTTATGCTGCGCTATCGGTATAAGAGCAACCTGAATGGGTGCTACCTTAGGAGGCAAAATAAGTCCGCTATCGTCACCGTGGGTCATGATAAGCGCGCCTATCATACGGGTAGATACTCCCCAAGAGGTCTGGTGAGGATACTTAACCGTGTTATCCTTATCTGTAAAGGTTATATCAAACGCTCTTGCAAAGCCGTCTCCGAAGTAATGCGAAGTACCGCCCTGAAGTGCTACACCGTTGTGCATCATAGGCTCGATAGTATAGGTCTCCTTTGCTCCCGCAAACTTCTCCTTTTCGGTCTTTCTACCCGTAACTGCGGGGATAGCGAGAGTCTCAAGATAAAAGTCCTCGTAGCACTTGAGCATACGGAGAGTCTCCTCGCGAGCCTCTTCCTCGTTTGCATGCATGGTATGTCCCTCCTGCCACAAGAATTCGGACGTACGGAGGAACGGACGGGTCGTCTTTTCCCATCTTACAACGTTACACCACTGGTTATAAAGCTTTGGAAGGTCACGGTAAGAATGGATTATATTCTTATAGTGGTCGCAGAAAAGAGTCTCAGAGGTAGGACGAACAACAAGTCTTTCAGCAAGCTTATTCTGTCCGCCGATGGTTACTATCGCGCATTCGGGAGCAAAGCCCTCTACGTGATCCTTCTCCTTTTGAAGCAAGCTTTCGGGAATAAACATGGGCATATAAACGTTCTCATGTCCAAGTCTCTTGAAGCGAGAGTCAAGGTCATGCTGAATATTTTCCCAGATAGCGTAGCCGTAAGGTCTGATTATCATACAGCCCTTAACGCCCGAATAATCGGCAAGCTCCGCCTTTTTTACTACGTCTGTGTACCATTGAGCAAAATCAACGTCCATCGACGTGATCTGCTCTACCATCTTCTTATCATTTGCCATTGTAATATCCTTTCAACACCGCATACGAACGCCGCGGCAAATTATTATTATCTTATATATTATAAATCATATTGTGAAAATTGTCAATATCCTACCACTTATAATTTTCACAAAAGCGGAGAAAATTAAAATAAATAACGTTTTTCAGGAGATTTTTCGTCATGGCAAATGATCAACGCACAAAAAAAGTCAAAATACTTACCATTAACATTCCGAATATAACTGAAAATGAAGCCAAGAAAGATATAACCTCTATGCTAAACGATAAAAAACACGCTAAAATATACACTCCGAATCCCCAAATGGCTCTCGGCTGCAAGAACTCTCCCTCACTGACAGCCCTGTTTGCGCGCGCTGACCTTCTTCTCCCCGACGGAATAGGTCTTGTTATAGCCTCACGTATTCTTAAAGAGCCTCTGAAAGAGCGCATAACAGGCATAGATACCGCTGAATTTATTCTTTCCTACGCCGCAAAAAACAAACTCTCGGCAGCACTCCTCGGAGCAAAGCCAAATATCGCAAAGCTCGCCGCCAAGCGTTTGAAAGCAAGGTTTCCGTCGCTCAATATCTGCTTTACTCATCACGGATATTTCGAAAAAAGCGGACGCGAAAACGAGCTTGTTTTAGAAAAATTAAATTCCGCGTCTCCCGATATCCTATTCGTTTGCTTCGGCTTTCCATCACAGGAGAAATGGATAGATGAAAACGCTTCAAAAATAGATTCTCTTCGGCTTTGCATGGGGCTTGGCGGCGCACTCGACGTTTGGTCGGGCAAAGTCTCCCGCGCTCCAAAGTTCGTGCAAAAAATCAAACTCGAATGGCTGTGGCGCACCCTTTCGGATAAACAAAAGTATCATAATTTTTACGATATAATCCGCTTTCTTTTTCTTGTGTTTTTGCAAAGAGAAAATAAAAAATATTGACTTTTTTTGCTCCTTATGATATGATATATTAAAAGTATATCTTGTGATGAAAGGAGTCTTTTTGGGGTCTCACCCGCTAAAAACACATATGAAAAAATTATTTGTTTCTATATTAGCATCTTTTTTGATTTTTAGTATGACTTCCTGTGCAGGTATTCGCAACGTTTCCGACTTCATAGAAAACACCGTTCCAAACGCCATAGCAAATCAAACGAAAGAATCCATACTGCCCGACAAAAAAACATCTGAAGATTCGCAGTCGAATAATGCAAACCCCAATGCAACACAAAACGACTCAAACAAGCAACCGAATGACCCTCCTGTTTCTTCTCTGCCAACAAATACTGACAGCGAATATCTTGCAAAGCTTATAAACGAGATAACTACGGATACACTCAAAGCTTGTGTAAATATAATGACTGCCGAATTTAAAACCTCAAATTCAACGATACCGCTAAGATCTTCTATCGGCAGCGGCGTTATATTCAAGTCATATATGAAAAATGCAGATATTTATCATTATTACGTTCTTACAAACTATCACGTCGCAGAGCTTACGGACACTTATCCGTACTACCAATATACAATAACCGACTACCAAGGAAACGAATATAAGGCGCTTGCTCCCTCTTGGCTTAATGACACAAACCTCAAAAAGCTTTGTGATGAAAACGATCTGAGCGTTCTTGAATTTGAAACGACTAATGAATTAAAGGTCCTACCGTTTGAAACTAAAAACCCCAATATCAACGAAACGTTGATATCTATCGGTCAGCCTAAAGGTCAGAAAAACGCTATCACTATCGGAACGCTTAAAGGTTATACACAGGTCGCTCTGCAAAATGATTTTGAGCCAAGCTTTAAGGTCATAGCGCATACCGCCCCTATCGACCACGGAAATAGCGGCGGCGCGATCATTAATACCGACCTAAAGCTCGCCGGTATCAATTTCGCTGGTTCATGGAACGACGACGGTACGTTTGCCTACGGTTACGGTATTCCCATTGAAACGGTCAGAAAATTTCTCTCCGATTTCGGAATATCTTTATAAGCGATAAAAATCACCGCGCATACTTGAAACCAAGTATGCGCGGCTTTATTTTTGTGTTTTCTGAATTAAGTGACAGGTCAATCAGCGGAATGTAAAGCTTGAAAATTACCGACGTTAATTTTTAATATATTTTTCAAATTCGTGATAGTGATCCTGTTCCATCACTATCTTAAGGTCTGCCCAGTTAAGCTTTTTCGCAAGCATAACTCCGAGAAGACTTTTTGCATTTACCGAAAATTTAGTACCGCTTTTAAGTACTATCTTTCCCTTTAACTTGGTAGCTATGCCAACAAGTTCTTTTGCATCCTGCATGGTGTCGATTTCAATTTCGTAAACAAAGTTGCCATTCACGCTCATAATTTAGATTAGATCTCCTTTCAAACATGGAATCGGTAAAATCAAAATCCCATTCCGTGTAAATCAGATGCTGATCTTCCTGTACCTATATTTTACAAAACAAATATTTCTAAATTGTTACGTATTTTTTAAACTATTGTAAAATTGCACAAATTGCTTTATATCAAAATGTGCAATTTGAACAATGCGATTTTATTTGCTTTTATTTTTACCTTTTTTTATCATAAGAAACAAAAAATACCCCAATGCGCTTATAAAAGCCGCAACAATAAATATCCGGATAGCTTTTGTAAGATCCTCGTTTATAAGGGCATCTCCGCCTATCGTCGAGATAATAATAGATGGAAATCTCACAGCCGTCAGCAAAATATACGTTGGAATACTCATCTCGGTAAGTGCTATTACGTAAGTCAAAAGGTCTTTGGGCGTTCCCGGTATCAAGAAAAGCATTGCCGTGAGCGAGTTCCTTTTTTTAGGGTCGTTGAGTATTGGCAAGGATTCAAGCTTTTCTCGTGGGCAAAGAGCCTCTATAAAGCGACGCCCTATCTTTCTTGTCAGAAAAATTACAATAACGCTTCCTATCATTATCCCGATAAAGCATATAAGTGATCCAAGCCACGCACCGAAAATATATCCCGACGCTATTTCGACGAGTTCACCCGGAACAAGCGCAACTATTACCTGCAAAGAGCAAATAAATATCATAGCTATAACGCCAAGAACGACATGCTCTCCCACCCAATCGCGAATAACAGAAGGATCTTTAAAGGTATCTCTGATGTAAAGGTATCCAACAATAGCTAAAACGCACGACAAAACGGAAAACGCACTCAACGCGATAGCCGCTGACTTTTTGGACACTGCTTTTACGTCAATATAACTTTTGTTTTTTTTACTTTTATTCAATACTTTTTCTCCCGTTTCTTTTTTTAACGGAATGATATGCACTCGATTTTATTATACCTTAATTATCAAGCTTCATGTATCCGTCCTTAACAAGACCTATGCGACGCAAAATTTCGTTGAATATTACCGAAAGGACTACAGGGAGAACAAAACATACAAGAACAAGACCTATCCAATTAAGAAGCGTAACGTCGTAAGGATATGCGTTTGCGGGGTCAAGCCAACCGAGTATGATACCGATAGGTCCGAGCAGACCGCACGTTCCCATTCCCGAGTTTATTGCCGCTCCGTACATACGAAGGTCAAATACACAGACAGCAAGCGGTCCTGTTATTGCCGAGGCAAGCGTGGGAGCTATCCATATCTGCGGATGGCGGATTATATTCGGCATCTGGAGCATACTTGTACCGATACCCTGCGAAAGAACTCCGCCCCAACGGTTTTCACGGAAGCTGATAGCCGCAAAGCCGACCATCTGCGCGCAACAACCCGCAACCGCAGCCGCCCCCGCGATAGCAAGTCCCTCTGACGAGCCCTGTGCCGCCGCGCTTCCCGTCAAAACAAGTCCCGCGCAAATAGCCGCGCTTGAGATCGGAAGAGTCAGGCAAACACCTATAACCACAGAAACTATTATTCCCGTAACAAGCGGAGCTTGGGTTGCGGCCCAGCTGATAAATGCGCTGATAAATCCAACCAACGCACCTATATACGATGCGCAAAACATTGACAAAAGTCCACCCACAAGTATTGTAACAAACGGCGTTACGATAATATCAACTTTAGTTTTTTTGGAAACGAGCATTCCGATTTCTGCAGCGATTATTACAATAAAGAATACCGCAAGAGGACCGCCCGCCCCGCCAAGTGAGTTTGCGGCATAGCCTACCGCCGTACATGAAAATATAACGAGAGGATGTGAGCCGAGCGAGTAAGCTATCGCCGCTGCCATAGCGGGTCCCGCCATTGCCTGTGCGAAACCGCCTATATCCGCAAGGATACTAAGATACGGAATCATTCCGAGCGCTTTGAATATAGTTCCTATCAAAAGCGAAGCAAAAAGTCCTGCCGCCATTGATGACATTGCGTCAATAAAATAACGTTTAAAATATTTTTTCAACGTTCCCATAATCACATCTCCAAAGTTTAATATTTATAAGATCGTTTTAATCAAAGAGGAAACCACGGTATCATACGTAATAGCTCATATACAACGGGTATCAAAAGCGCGGGAAGAAGATTTCCGACCTTTACCTTTTTAGGCGAGATAAGATTCAAACCCACAGCGAAAATAAGTACAGAGCCAACACCTGAAAGCGTCATTATAAGATGCTCGGACATAAACGGCTTTATAAGTCCCGCAAAGATCGTAAAAAATCCTTGATAAATTCCTATTGCAAGTGCGGAAAATATTGCACCCAAGCCATACACCGACGCAAACACCGCAACTATCACCATATCGAGTATAGATTTTACAAAAAGTGTTTGTGAGTTTCCTGCAAGCGCCTCATCAAGAGGTCCGCATATAGCCATTGCACCTACGCAGGTAACAAGAGATGCTGTAACGAAGCCGTCAACAAATCTGTTATCACCCGAACGCTTGACCGCCTTTTTCAGCTTTTCTCCCATGGTATCAAGACCGTGTTCTATGTTAATAAGTTCTCCAAGCAATCCGCCAAGCACGAGTGATATCACTATGAGCATAGTATATCCCGAGCTAAGTGTACCGTTTTCGTTGATTGTAAAAATCATCTGAAACGCGCCTGCCGCTCCTATAAATATGGTAGCGAGTCCGCACGCCTGCATAAGCGTTTGCCTATAACGTTCTTTAAGTCCGCCCTTGCATAAAAGTCCTATTATACCTCCGATGATAACTGCCAGAACGTTTACGATAGTTCCTAATCCTCTCATTATATATCAAAATCCTTTGTCGCTTGAAATTGTATTTTTTGTCATATTATATATAAATGTGTCAAACGTTGTCAACAGCAATAAACCTCCAATGTTTATCGCGGTCACATTCACTTGCATAATCTATACCAATACGCTTATTTGTTATATATTTCGTCACAAATCCATCATCTTCTAACCAAAGCTTGTTTTCAGGAGTCAGCGCTTTTCTGTTAAAAGAACGATCTATTTTCATAGTCTTTGTAACTCTCCCCGGACCATTTATTTTGTCCACGCCTCGCACAAGTACTGCCTCGGGGTGTCCTTCCGCGCCTGTTGTAATATTTAACAGTGAATGTATTCCGTAGCAAAGGTAAACGTAGGCATTTCCTCCCGAGTGATACATAATATCAGTCCTTGGCGTTCTGCCCTTGTGCGCGTGACATGCCGTATCTTCTTCACCAAAATAACATTCGGTTTCTGTAATACGGGCGCGCAAGATCTCTCCGTTAAGTTCTCTGCACAATATTTTCCCTAAGAGCCAAGGAGCAAGCTCAATAGCTGAACGCTCAAGCTCGTGTGGCTTTATAACTCTGCCTTTAGGTAAGGTCATGATCTAAACATCCTTTTTTGTCGTAATAGGAAAATTATATCACAAAAAAAGAAAAAATTCAATAGTGCGATATATTTTTAATAAAAAACTTATTTTTTCAAAATCAATCCATTAAATATCGTTATTTTTATTGACTTTTTTGAGGTTTTGAAGTATAATGTTATATGTGTGCGTTTTAATTAATATTGAAACGTTTCGCAAAAGCAAATTCTAAAAAGAGGTGTCAAAATGTCAGAAATGGTAAAACTCAATGCAAACGGTGTATATCTTGTTGACGGTAAAATTTCAAAGACGGCAGACGTTGCTCCCGCAGAAGCAAGAAAGAACACTATTTGCTATTCAATTCTCAAATCTCATAATGTTTCAGATAACGACGAGGCGCTTCGCATTCGTTTCGATGCCCTCGTATCTCACGATATTACATACGTTGGAATCATTCAAACTGCTCGCGCAAGCGGTCTTAAGGAATTTCCGATCCCCTACGCTCTTACAAACTGCCACAATTCACTCTGTGCGGTAGGTGGAACTATCAACGAGGATGACCACGTTTTCGGCCTTTCCGCAGCGAAAAAATACGGCGGCATCTACGTTCCCGCAAACCAGAGCGTAATACACTCCTATGCAAGAGAAGAGCTTTCGGGCTGCGGAAAAATGATTCTCGGTTCTGACTCCCACACTCGTTACGGTGCTCTTGGAACTATGGGTGTCGGCGAGGGCGGACCAGAGCTTGTAAAGCAGCTCCTTAAGAATACCTATGACATCAAAGCGCCAGAGGTCGTTCTTGTTTATCTTACGGGAACACCCAAAAAAGGCATCGGTCCTCACGACGTTGCTATCGCACTCGTAGGCGCTACCTTTGGCAATGGCTTCGTAAAGAATAAGGTTCTTGAATTCGTAGGTCCGGGAGTTAAGAATCTTTCTATCGATTTCAGAAACGGAATCGACGTTATGACTACCGAAACGACCTGCCTATCGTCTATTTGGGAGACAGACGAGGTAACAAAGAAGCATTATGAGGCTCACGGAAGAGTAGAGGATTACAAGGAGCTAAAGCCTGGTAAGGTGGCTTATTATGATTCGCTTATCGAGATAGACCTCTCGAAGATGGAATCTATGATAGCGCTTCCCTTCCATCCCTCTAACGCATATACGATACACGAGTTCGTCAAGAATGCGGACGAGATACTTGCCAAAGTTGAAGAAGAGGCTAAAGCAAAGTTTGGAAAGTGCAATCTTGACCTTCGTTCAAAGGTAAAGGACGGAAAGGTCCTTGCCGACCAAGGTATTATAGCGGGTTGTGCGGGCGGTATGTTTGACAGCATCGACGAAGCCGCTTCTATTCTTCGCGGAGAAAGCACAGGCAACGGTTATTTTTCACTCTCGGTCTATCCCACGAGCGTTCCCGTATCGCTTGAGCTTACGAAGATAGGCGTTACCGCAGACCTTCTTTCCGCTGGCGCTGTAATAAAGCCCTCCTTCTGCGGTCCTTGCTTTGGCGCAGGTGACGTTCCCGCAAACAACGGTCTTTCCTTGAGACATACGACACGTAACTTCCCGAACCGTGAGGGCTCAAAGCCGGGCGAAGGTCAGCTTGCAGGTGTTGCGCTCATGGACGCGCGCAGTATCGCGGCTACAGCTCGTAACGGCGGTATAATAACTGCGGCTACCGATATAGATTACGACTATACTCCTCACGAGTATCATTTTGACGCGTCGGTCTATGGCAAGCGCGTTTACAACGGCTACGGAAGACCCGATGCTGATGCAGAGCTTATTCTCGGTCCGAATATAACCGATTGGCCTAAGCAGTATGAGCTTTCCGATAACCTTCTCGTTAAGCTTGCGGCAGTAATTCACGACCCCGTAACGACCACCGACGAGCTTATCCCCTCGGGTGAGACATCTTCTTACCGTTCGAATCCTCTCCGCCTTTCCGAGTTTGCTCTTTCAAGACGTGTTCCCGAATACGTCGGACGCTCAAAGGCAGTAAGCGCAGTCGAAACAAAGAGACGCTCGGGCGAGAATCCCGAGGAGCTTATGTCGGTTCTTTCCAAGGTTGGAAACGCGGAAGAGCTTATCAAAACTACGCAGTTCGGCTCTTGCGTATTCGCAAATAAGCCGGGTGACGGCTCTGCTCGTGAGCAGGCGGCTTCCTGCCAAAAGGTTCTCGGCGGCTTTGCAAATATCTGCTATGAGTTCGCTACCAAGCGTTACCGTTCAAACTGCATCAACTGGGGTATTCTTCCCTTTACGCTTGCAGAGGGTACGGAGTTCCCCTATTCAGAAGGTGATTACGTATTCGTCGGCGGTATCCGCGAGGCTATTATAAATGATAAAGAAGAGTTCGATGCAACCGTTATCCGCGCAAACGGCGAGATGTCTTCCATAAAGCTTTACGTCAAGGGACTTACCGAGGACGAAAAGGAGATCATTCTCGAGGGTTGTCTTATGAACTACTACGCAGCGCAGAACAAATAAAGGAGCTTGTTTTGGCAGATTATAAACTTGGTCTTGCGACTATAACCTCTGACGTTGACGTTATCGATCAACTTGACATTATCAAAAGCGTTGGCTTTGATGCTTTCTTTACGGGTTGGATACCTGACAGAACCGAGGGGATCGCAAACAAAGCTGCAAAATTAGGTCTTATCCAGCAATCTATCCACTCTCCTTTCAGTGGAAATTACAAAGTCAGCCATCTATGGAATGGCGGTGAAGAGGGTAAGCGCGTAACTGATTCTCTTATTGAATGTGTAAAGGACTGCGCACGATTTGACATTCCCATAATGGTCATTCACCCATTTATAGGATTCAAGGATCACACTCCGACAGCGGTCGGTCTTGACAATTACGCTCGCATCATCGAAGTTGCTAACAAGCTTGGAGTAAAGCTCGGATTTGAGAACGTTGAGGGTGAGGAATATCTTGCCGCTATCATGGAGCGTTTTTGGAACGAACCCTCTCTTGGTTTCTGTCTTGATACGGGACACGAGATGTGTTACAACAGACACAAGAATATGTTAGCGCTTTACGGTGAAAAGCTTGTACATACGCACTTCAACGACAACCTCGGTGTTAGCGGTGAAGATATAACCTTTGAGGACGACCTTCATTTTATCCCCACCGACGGAATCGCAGATTGGCACAATATAATGGAGCGTATAAAAAAGACGGGATACAACGGTATCCTCATGAGCGAGCTTATTATGAATCCAAGCCGCCCGAAAACTAATCCCATAACCGACGGATACTCTAAAATGACAATAGAACAGTTTATGGCACTGGCATACGAAAAGATAAATAAAGCTATTTCGATGTAATTGTAAAACAAATAAGGAGTTTTATTATGAAAACACGTAAGGAATCTTTCTTTGGTATACACTGCGACTTTCACGCAAAGCCCTCAAAGTGCGATACGATAGGAGCGACTCTTCGTGAAGAGGATATCCGCGAGATCTGTCAAACCTTGAAGCCCGATTTCATTCAGATAGACTGCAAGGGTCATCCGGGGTGGGCATCCTACCCCTCAAAGATAGGCAATGCTATGCCTAATTTCGTCGGAGACCCTCTGGCTCTTTGGAGAAAGGTCACTCGCGAGGAAGGCGTTGCGCTTTATATGCATTATTCGGGTGTTTACGACATCAAATACTGTGAGGCACACCCCGAAGAATGCGTTATGAAAGCAGACGGGGAGCTTGATATGGGAACTACCCGCACAAACGGAAAGTATGTTGACGAACTTCTTATTCCTCAGCTTTGTGAGCTTGCGGAAAAGTACGAAATAGACGGCGTATGGATAGACGGAGAGTGCTGGAGAACGACTACAGACTTCCGTCCCGAAACACTTTCAGCTTTTGAAAAGGCTACGGGCATCGACCTTGAAGGAAAGCTTCCCGCAACGAAAGAAGATGCATATTATCAGGAATACAGAGAATATCACAGAGAGCTTTTCCGCAAGTATCTGAGGCATTACGTAGATACGCTTCACGAAAAGTTTCCGAATCTCCAGATAACTTCCAACTGGGCGTTCAGCGACAATATGCCCGAAAAGGTATCTGCAAACGTCGACTATCTCTCAGGTGACTTCAGCAGTACGAACTCCTTCAACTCCGCAAGATATGCGGGACGTGCTCTCGCTCAGCAGAATTACGCATGGGATCTCATGTCTTGGAACTTCCGTATAAAAGCTTGCGGAAGAGCGACCTGCGTTACAAAGCACGACGTTCAGATGCTTCAGGAAGCAGCGGCTGTTCTTTCTCTCGGCGGAGCTTATCAGAACTACGTTATGCAGAACCCCGACGGCTCACCTCAGATGCACGAGCTTCGCAACCTCAAAAAGCTTTCGGAATTCGTTCGTGAACGCAAAGATTTCTGTTTCCGCGGAAAGATAGTTCATCAAGCGGCTATTCTTCTCTCCACTTATGACAGAGCAAGAGAAGCGAAAAAATTATACTCTCGCAACGGTTACGAAAAGGTTATAGGTCTCACGGTGCTTATGGCAGATATCGGTCAGTCCTTTGAGATAGTCGGAGAGCACACGCTTAAGGGCAAGTACAACGAATATAAAATGATAGTCGTTCCCGAACTTTACGAAGGTCTCGCGCCCGAAACGATAGCAGAACTTCTTGACTATGCAAAGAACGGCGGAAAACTCGTACTTGTCGGAAAGAACACCTGTAATATTTTCGCTAATGCCGACGCACCCTTTACTGTTGTTAATTGGTCTGATTTTTATGACCTTGGCAAAAAAGCTTATGACAACGGCGGCGACGACGGTCACGGCAACCGCGCGGAAGCGGTATATAAATCATATTACTTCTCGCTTGATAACGAAAAATTCGGTACGTTCTTCTCTCCCTGTGAGATACAGGCTGAAAACGGTACAGTCGTTGCTTCGCTTTCCGAGGCAATGCTCGGAAAGAGCGCTCCTTTGACAGTAACCGTTCCCTACGGTTGCGGAAGTGTTACGGCTATCGGCTTTGATGTTGGCTCGCAATACATGAATGCATCTCAATATCTATACCGCACCCTTATAAAGACGGTCGCAGACAGTCTTTACACGCCTATACTCAAGGTCGAAAACGCTCTCGGATTTCTTGAGGTCGTATGTCTTGAAAAGGACGGCAAACTTATGCTTCAGCTTTTGAACGCAAACGGTCATCATGCTGATCCTAATACGGTAACCGAGGACTTTATCTCGCCTATCGTTGACATAAAGCTCTCTATCGAGCTTGACGCAAAGCCCGCAAAGCTTATCCTTCAGCCCGAAGGACGCGAGCTTGATTTCGAATACAAGGACGGCAGAGCGTACGTCGAGCTTGACAGGCTTAATATCCACAGCATAATTGAAGTAGTAAAATAATCGTATCTTTCCGCTTTGGCGGTATTGATAAATAAATCTCAATTTTTCAAACTGTTCGGAGGTATTGAACTATGAAAAAAATCCAAATGAAAACGCCGCTCGTCGAAATGGACGGCGACGAAATGACCAGAATTCTCTGGAAAATGATCAAGGACGAGCTTATCCTTCCTTTCGTTGACCTCAAGTCCGAGTACTATGACCTCGGTCTTGTAGAGCGCGAAAAGACAAAGGACAAGGTAACCTTTGACAGCGCGTACGCTACGCAGAAGTACGGCGTTGCGGTAAAGTGCGCTACCATCACGCCCAACAAGCAGAGAGTTGAGGAGTACAATCTTACTGAAATGTGGAAGAGCCCCAACGGAACTATCCGCGCAATACTTGACGGTACTGTTTTCCGCGCTCCTATCCTCATTGACTCTATCAAGCCCGTTGTACGCAACTGGACAAAGCCGATAACCATCGCGCGTCACGCATACGGTGACGTTTACAAGGCAACCGAGCATCGCGTTACAGAGCAGGGCAAGGCTGAGCTCGTATTTACAAACGCAAACGGCGAGGAGACCTTCCGCGAGACTATCTACGACTTTGAGTGCGGCGGCGTTCTTCAGGGTCAGTACAACAAGGATTCTTCTATTGAATCCTTTGCGCACTCTTGCTTCAAGTACGCAATAGACACAAAGCAGGACCTCTGGTTTGCTACCAAGGATACAATATCCAAGAAGTACGACCAGACCTTTAAGCTTACATTCCAAGAGATATTCGACAGAGATTACAAGGCTAAATTTGACGAGCTTGGAATCGAATATTTCTATACCCTTATCGATGACGCTGTCGCTCGCGTTATCCGCAGCGAAGGCGGTTACATTTGGGCGTGCAAGAACTATGACGGTGACGTTATGTCCGACATGGTATCAACCGCGTTCGGCTCACTTGCTATGATGACTTCCGTTCTCGTTTCTCCCGACGGAAAGTACGAGTATGAGGCGGCTCACGGCACAGTTACCCGTCACTACTATCGTTACCTCAAGGGTGAGGACACCTCTACGAACCCCATGGCGACTATCTACGCTTGGTCGGGCGCGTTCCGCAAGAGAGGTGAGCTTGACGAGCTTCCCGAGCTTGTCGATTACGCAAATAAGCTTGAAGAAGCTTGCATTGATACCCTTAACGACGGTATCATGACTAAAGACCTCGTTGGTCTTGTAAGCGAAGGCTATACCGCTACCGCAGTAAACTCCGCCGACTTCATTAAAGCTATCCGCGAAAGACTTGAAAAGAAGTTAGCTTAAGAGGACGCGGGGTGCAAGGACGCGTGTTACTTTTCTTCTTTTAAAAAAGAAGAAAAGTAACCAAAAGAAGAAAACGAAACAAAAGGCAGTTCTATATTTTGTCTCGTTTTCACTATAAAAAGCAGAGTGCAGTTCTAATCACACGAAACTGCACTCTGTTTTCTTTTATATTGACAAATATAAAAATATATGGTAAAATTTATTTAGATAATAAGAATGTTTATAAAACATATAATAGTCCCTTGTCTTACCCTGTCTTATTTTCATGAGGTAAAATATGTTTAAGCAAATCCGTTTAATACAGCGCTATTTCGCGTTTTTAATTGATTTTTTACTGCTACCGGCAATAATACAGTTGGTATATGGTATTCTTCGATATACGTTTGATTTTGAAGTATCAAATGTACATTCAACGATCATGGGCTGGGTGCTTATACTCCATCTAATAGTAAAGGATATCTATGGAAACAGTCTGGGGAAAAGGCTTTTAGGGTTAAAAATAATATCTGTAATTGATGGTGATAAACCAAAATTAAATCAGTTGATATTGAGAAATATTTTTGTTTTCCTTATCCCCCTTGAAGCGATTTTGGTTATTGGAAGACCTGATCAGAGAAGAATCGGTGATTTTTTAGCAAAAACTAAAGTAATAAGAAAAAATGAATATTGGGTATAAAATATGCGATTAAATAATAAAACTGTTTTGATATTCAGAGGCATAGCGTTCATTATAGACACTATGTTATGTGCCGGTGTAGCAATAGCGATTCTTTTCATTTTTAAAGGCGGATTGTATTTACAAGATAACTATTTAACTATTGGTGTAGGATTGACTTTGTTTATTTTAAGAGATATCTTCGGTAAAAGCTTAGGTAAATATTTACTTGGAATGACTATTGTTGATTCTAAAACTCAAAACACAGCTAAGTTTTATCAAAGACTTTTGAAAAATATTACCGCGCCTTTATCAATAATCGAAATACCGATGATAATTTTTGCAAAAGATAATAAAAGAATAGGTGACCGTCTTGCAAAAACTGAACTATTAATTGATGAAGATAGTTATGCGTTAAAGATTTTTAACAGCATCATACAATAAAAAGACAGGAGCAGTTCTAATGTGTGAACCGCTCCTATCTTTTTTATCAAAATTCTTTGAGAGCTCGAGAACTTTCTTTTAAGAAAGTTCTCGAACGCGTCCTTCAAAGTGTTATATAAACTATCTCGGGTTTATTAAAAATTCTCGGAATACGTCCGCTTTTTTTAAGACCCGTGCTAACGACAAGGCGGTCATCGTAAACGCCCTTTGTGTATTTGGGGAATATTCCCTGACCCGGAGCAAAGGCGGCAAGCCTGCCAAGTCTCCACTGACCTCCGTGAGCGTGACCTGAAACTATAAGGTCGATATCCTTATCTTTAAGATACTTCTTATAATATTCAGGGTGGTGGCAAAGCAGTATCTTTGTGCCGTCCACCGAGCAAAAATCGTCAAGCCACGAAAGCTTTGGCATATGCTCATCACTGCTAAGCCCCGACGTAAGTCCGCCAAAGGCTATACCGTCTCGCAAAACAAAGCCATTGTCTAACAAGGTAACACCGCTTTCCTTTATGCGCTCAACATTTTCACTTGAAAGAGGGCGTTGCTTCCCTTTTTTGTTCTCCCAATTAGGCTTCCACGCGCCAGTACCGCCATTCTCGTGATTGCCTATCGAATAAAATGCGGGCGCTATCTTGGCGACCTCATAAAAAAGGTAAAAACCGTTTTCGTTTCTGTTATCGGTTATTTTATCACTAAATTCAAATATATCACCCGGCATAAGAATGTAGTCGGGTCTTTTATTTTTAAGCGAATCTATGACAGCGCTCGGCTCTTGCGCGTGAAGGTCGGACACGACCGCTATGCAAAGGCTCTTGGCAAGACGAGCTATATTAAAATTATAATTAGTTTCTTTCATGTATACCTCTCAGTAGATTATTTTAATTGTGTTATAACGGAGCTTTGGATTTAAACAAATTGCGGTTTGTCGGGGACGCGAAGGACGCGATGAGGGAACTTTTTTGAAAAAAAGTTCCCTCAAACTCCTTCAAAAAACTTTCTAAAACAAGGTTTTGCATAGCCATAACGGCTACACAGTAAATTCTTTTCAGGAAAGTTTTTGCGGAGCTTTTTTCAAAAAGCGACATCGCATCCCACCGACAAATCCAAATTTTAAATATTAAACCGTATTTTTTGACACAGGAATGATTTTATTGAAATATCTCCGTAAGTCTTCCGTCGCAAAAAAGCTCCTTTGCGCACTCGACGAATTTATCGATTATGCGTCGCGACGGTGAATTTGAATCCGCTGAATATATTATTGAAAAATTTTGTACCGCTTCGGGACTGCTTATCGCAAAATAAAGACAATCCTCGCTTGGAGGCGTAATCGCAAGCGCGCTGTCGGTCGTAAAAAGCGCGCCGAATCCTGCGAGCATCAAATTATAATTAAGGCGGTAGCTACCCGTGTTTGACGTAATATGCTTTGACAAACTCGATTCACCGAAAAACAGCTTTCGCTTCTTATAAAGATTACTGTTCGGCGGAGCGTATACAAATTCTATTCCGGAAAAAAGCGTCATATCAGATATCGCTTTTCCTTTTGAATAGCTTTTGTTTATCATTTCTTCATAGCTTATGGCATACGGCAAAAGATGCTCTATTCCCTCGTGATCCCTTTTTATTACTATTATACATCTTTCTTCAAATAACGGCTCAACAACAAAATTATTTTCTTTCGTATCACTTGAAGTGAAGATCAGATCAACGTTTTTTTCCTCAAGAAGATTCGGAAGCTCTTTAGTCGTGCTCCAGATAATGTTTATATCTATTTTGGGATATTTTTCTCGGAATCGCTCGCATATCTTCGGGATAGCATATGACGATAGGTGTGTTGCTGTACCAACGGTGATCTTTCCGCTGTTCATAGTGCTTATTCCCATAATATTTTCATGCATCTCTTCTTCGATAACGAGTATTCTTTCTATTGCTTCTATGTAAACCTTTCCCTCAGGCGTAAGGGTGAAAGGCCAAGTTTCACGGTTGAAGATAGGCGCGCCAAGCTCCTCCTCTGCTTTTTTTATCGACGATGACAGCGCGGGCTGTGAAATATAAAGTTTTTTTGCCGCCGCAGAAACGCTTTTGCATCTGAAAACCTCGTAAACATATCTTGAAACATTATCAAGCATATCCGTCTCCTATAAATAATAATTATATTTCGCATAAAGTTATTTGTATTTGATTATATCATAAATTCATGATATAATCAAGATGAAAATCGAAAAAAGGAGAAGTTTATGACTGTAACCAAGCTTTTTGAAGAAATAGACCGCCTTTATCCCGAATATCTCGATTTTTTAGAGGACGTAGCAAAGATAGAGAGTCCGTCGAGACACAAGGAAGGCGTTGACGCGGTAGGTAAATATTTTATAGACAAGGCGCAAAAACACGGCTGGAAGATAGAGACCTTGCATGAGGAGGCAGCGGGAGACGTTGTTTGCATTACTATGAACCCCGATGCAAAAAACGCTCCGATAGCACTGTCGGGGCATATTGATACCGTTCACCCATTAGGACTTTTCAAAGCTCCCATAGTAAGACGTGACGAAGAAAAAATGTATGGTCCCGGAGTGCTCGATTGCAAGGGCGGAGTCGTTGCCGCGTTTTTAGCTATGGACGCGCTTGAGCGTTGCGGATTTAAGGAGCGCCCCATTATGCTCCTTCTCCAGACCGATGAAGAGGTATCAAGTGCTATCAGTTCTCAAAGAACCATAAATTACATATGCGACAAAGCGAAGAACGCCGTAGCATTTCTCAACCTTGAAGGAGCGGACGGCGATACTCTGGTCCTTTGGCGAAAAGGTATCTTGAGATATGAATTTACAGTTCACGGAATCGCGGGACATTCATCAAAGTGCTTCGAAGCGGCAAACGCCGTGACCGAGGCGGCGCATAAGATAATCGAGCTTGAAAAAATGAAGGATGATAACGGAGTTACCTGCAACTGCGGAGTTATCCACGGCGGAACTGTTGCAAATTCGGTTGCCGACACATGCGTATTCACCGCTGACATAAGATTTACCACTCAAGATGAGCTTGAAGAGGTCAAAAAGAAGCTTCAAGCGGTCGCTGAACACACTTATGTTTCGGGTTGTTCTTGCGATATTAAAGAAGTCAGCTTACGTCCCGCAATGGAAAAATGCGACAGAAATTTTGTTCTGCTTGACAAAATAAACGAAATAAACAAAAAAGCGGGACTTCCTACACTCACCGCCCGTATGGCTCTCGGAGGCTCGGATGCGGCTTACACGACCCTTGCGGGTATCCCTTGTGTTGACAGTATCGGAGTGAGTGGAAAATTCCACCATTCTATAGATGAATATATAGAAATGAGATCTCTTGCGCATTCAGCCAAGCAACAAGCGGTGATAGCATTAATGATATAAAAACGAGGAAAGTGAAATGAAAAACATTAAATTCAAATTTATTTTTGACTATATTGTGATCTTTTTCATAGCCGTTCTTCTCGCGTTTAACTATCAGCTTTTCATTGTAAAAAACGATTTCGCTCCCGCGGGACTTAACGGTATAGCTACCATGATACAGTATAAAACGGGGTTCAGTATAGGTTATATGTCTCTTATTATCAATATACCCTTGTGTATCCTCGCTTATTTTCTCGTTGATAAGCGTTTCGCAAAGCGCTCTCTTTTCTTCTGCCTTACGTATTCATTTGTCTATCTGCTTTTGCAAAAGCTCGGACTCGAAGCTTTTCAGTACGACGCGCAAGGACACGACACTATCTTCCCCGTTATTTTGAGCGGAGTGCTCAGCGGTGTCGTTTACGGTATCTGCTTTAAGAATAGCGCGTCTACGGGCGGTACGGATATCGTATCAAAATACATAAGCAAAAAAAAGCCCGAATTGAACTTCTTTTACGTTACCTTTACGCTGAACGCTATTGTTGCTATAACGTCGTTTTTCGTTTACGCAAAGCCCGACATCGAAGGCTCGCTCTCTTACGACTATAAGCCCGTCTGCCTGTGTATTATGTACTGCTTTATCTCTACTTACATAGGAAATTATATAATTTCGGGAACGAAAAAGGCGTGTCAGTTCACGGTCATAACGACTCATCCCGACGAGATAACCAAAGAAATATTTTCCGAGCTCAAACACGGAACAACACAGATAAAGGCTATCGGAACATACAATAAAGAAGAAAAAACAGTTTTGATATGTGTCGTAAACCGTCATCAGATAGTTGACTTTAAGAATATACTTCAAAAATATGACAACACATTTTCCTATTGCGAAACTATAAACGAAACGTACGGTAATTTCAAGAAAATAAAATAAACATATAAAGGACGGTTCGAACCGTCCTTTATATGTTTTAATATGCTATCGTATAAGTTTTATCTTCTTGTTCTTCTCCGCTTAATATTATAGTTACTTTCCTATAATCCCATCTTACAGAAACACAGTTACTTATACCTTTTCCATCATTTGCTATTTGGTCACTTATTACAGATATTTGCATTTCGTGTTCATCTTGAAGAATCAATCTTACCCTTGCAGGTGCAAAAGGCCATTCGCTTCCGATTTTTTGAAAAACCACACTATGCCCTGTTTCTTCGTTTTTAAATATATCAATAGTTTGTATTTTATAACGTGTCTCATAGATATCCTTAACTATGAGAGCTCCAAACAAAATAACTATTACAAGCAAAACAAGAAGAATACCTATAATGATTCTCTTCTTCATTTTCACATTTCACTCCATCTGTATCAGTCATTTTTTCTGAATTCAAGAATGTCACCGGGCTGGCAATCGAGAGCCGCGCAGATAGCCGCGAGAGTGGTCACTCTTATCGCTCTTGCTTTTCCGTTCTTTAGGATAGAAATATTCGCCATAGTTATGCCCACACGCTCCGATAGCTCGGTAACGCTCATTTTTCTCTTTGCGAGCATTACGTCTATGTTGAATATGATCTCTCCCACAGAAGAGGACGTCTCTGCGATCTCGATGATATCGCTGTTATCGACAGCACTTTGTGTAAGATTTGAACCGATCTTTTTTACGTTTTCCATAATATACCTCCAAAAAATTTAAATCGTAAGATCATTCTGGCTTTGAAGCAAAGCCGCTTTTGCTACAAGGTGTGAAAGTGCCGCCGCAACAATAGAAATTGCGACGCCTAAAAATACAAACATAAAAAGTATTATAAACGACATAACGTTCATTGCATCTATAATGATCAATACAATATTTCCTATCATCAGATAGGTCGAATCGATCATGGCAAGAGTTGATATCCATTTAAGAAGCTTTGCGTTTTCGTTTGTAAACGAAAGATCTTTACCAATATTGTCGGCTATGCGGTAGGCAATGAACAGCACCGCGTAGCACGGTATTCCCGAACTGCACAAAAATACAATTGATAATATCACCTTGTCTGCATTGTATTCAAACAACTTAAAGCACAAATACGGAATTACGACCTGATAAAATATAAGACCGAAAATTCCTACGCCCCAAATGATACTTTTTAACCGTTTTGCGAGTGCCGCTTGTGTCATACTTCCCTCTCATTCGTTATTTTATAATTTATTATAACACAACAGTTAAATTATGTCAATATATATTTTCCGAAATTCGATAAAGCATTTTGATCAAGACAATAAAAACAGAGAACAGTTCCACATACTTGGAGCTGTCCTCTGTATTTTTGCTGTAAAATATTTTCACGATTCAAGCTGTCGTCCGAGAAATCCCGCCGCGGTTAGAATAAGCTTTGACTCTACGTCGGAAGATGTCATTTCTTTTACTCGATCGTTAGAGCCGTCGGTAAGCGAGATAACGCATCCTACAACGTCGCCCTCGCTGATTATGGGCATGGCACAGCTGACGTAGTGCGTAGCCGTTCCGTCCGATATCGGAGAGATCTTCTCACTTCCCTCTCGCCACGTATACATTCCTCTGCTCTCGATAATTTTTTCGACTTCGTCAGATAACGATTTCTCGGAATACTCCTTGCGCGACACTCCCGCGGTCGCTATTACGGCATCTCGGTCACTGATAAGGATCGCCATGTTGCAGGTCTTATGGAGGGTCTCCGCATACTGTGAGGCAAACGCGGCAAGCTCTCCGATAGGCGAATATTTTTTGAATATCACTTCTCCCTCGCGATCGGTGTATATCTCCAGAGGGTCGCCCTCGCGGATACGCATGGTTCTTCTTATTTCTTTGGGTATTACAACTCTTCCGAGGTCATCTATTCTTCTAACAATTCCTGTTGCTTTCATCATAAATCTCCTTGAGTAAATTCGGCTTTGAGGATATTATTTGTATCCATAGCGAAAAATATCCAAGGAAGAATATAGAATTTTTCATTTTACAAACAACAGGCATACGTATTACCGCCACGTTCACGCGATTGCCGAGTTTTATATTGCAAACAAGCAGGAGCAGAGCGAGTGGGTGATCTTGCCCGTGACCAACATCGGTGCATATCTCGGTAGCTCGTCGCTCGGAAGGCAATATTTGAGCAAGATACCGCCCGAACTGATGGAACGGAAGCAGAGCAGTTTCGGGGCGAGTGTGTACCGAATGTTGCTTTAAGGTTATTTGAATCATGTTTTCGATAAAAGAATGTGTCGGATTTTTGATCCTAAAACGGCAAAAAATCCGACACTGTTTTTTCTTTGATAATGGATTGGTTCAAAAAAGATTTTATATCCACTGCTTGGATATACCTGAGATTATTTTTCTAAGAGTTTTGCTTTAACATTTTCCGCGCTGATTTTCATGCTATCGTAGGACTCTCCCGTACTGTAATGTTCGTCCTCTACCGTGAAATATTTGCATCCGCAAGTCTCGGCTGTCTTGATAATACCCTCAAACTTCATATTTCCGCAACCAACCTCAACTCGCTTGGGAAGATAGCGTATCGTAGTACCGTCTGCCAACTCATATTTATAACAGGGATCGAGATCCTTCAAATGAACGCAAGCAACACGACCGTTCAGACGTTCAATCAACGCTCTTACATCCTCGCCGCCTATGTGAGCCCAGAAGGAGTCGATCACAAACGCCGTATATCTGGGATCAAATCCCTCAATAAGATATTCCATGATCGTCTTACCGTCTATCTTCACAAATTCAAACGCGTGATTATGATATGTAAGCGCCTTAAATCCGTGCTCAACGTATATCTTTGCCATTTCATTAAACTTGTCGATAAATAATAACAGCTCTGCTTTATCTTTTTTTGCTTCCGATGGCATGATTCCCACTCCAATATAGGTAGCACCGATTGTTTTATGATACTTTACGGTTTCCTCTACATTGTTGCATATCTTTGACCAATCATAGTGAGTGCCCATCAGCTCAATACCGTATTCATCGGCAAGGGATTTGAACTCTTCTGCGGATATGTAGTCATAGGTGCCGGCTGTCTGGGCGTGTGAATAGCCGCATTCCCCCATCCTTTTGAAGGACTCACGGGTGTCTTCCGGAGTAGTAAAATGATCTCTTATAGAATAGAGCTGAAGTCCGAATTCTTTCATGATTTTTCTCCTTATCTCCCATAAAATTAATTTTTCTCAAAAAAGCAGTGTTTTCCGCTTTCATCTTCAATTTTTTTTGCCAAGTTGGTCAACAATTCTTCGCTCGGTGTTTCATATCGCTTTTGTGGACTTCTTCCAACGACAAATGACTTTTCAAGCCCCGTTGCGTGATACGGCATCAGCTGAATTTCCTTGATCGCTGCATTGTTTCCTGCAAGGGATATTATTTTTTGAACAAATTCCTCGTTCAGATTAGCATTCGGAACGATGGGACACCGCAACGTAACCGTTGCTCCCGTCGCGCAAAGAGCATCTAAATTTTTTACGATCACTTCGTCGCTTACACCTATTAAAGCTTCGTGCTGTTCACCGGAAGCCTTGCAATCGAATAAAAAACGACTACAAAAAGGAACAAGCGCAAGAAGATCTTCCGTTTTTCCAAAGCCGCTTGTTTCCGTTACCACCGAAATCCCCTCTTCTTTGGCGGCTTTTGAGAGTGCAATCGTAAATTCCACCTGCGCCAATGGCTCTCCGCCCGTGATCGTCATCCCTCCCGTTTTTCCGTAAAACACGGAATCCCACCGTACAACCTCCATCACCTCGTCCACCGTCATATATTTGCCGATTTTGACAAGTGCGCCCGTGGGGCATACATCAGCGCACTTCCCGCAAGACACACATTTTTTGCGGTCGATAGAAACTGATTTGCCTTGCACGGACAAGGCACCGTATGAACAAACAGTGGAGCAAGAGCCGCACCCGATGCAATTTTTCTCATAGAAGGCAAGTTCGGGAGCAAAAGATAGCCCCTCGGCATTGTGACACCAAGCGCAACGAAGAGGGCAGCCCTTGAGGAACACGCAGGTGCGAATACCGCCGCCATCGTCGGTGGAAAAACGTTGAATATTAAAAACGCATCCCGTTTTCATATCAATACTCCGTCCTGTCAATAATTTCCTGCTGAAGCACGGGGGAAAGACGCGTGAAATAGTCGCTGTATCCGCCGATACGGACGATCAGATCTCGGTGATCCTCGGGATAGACTCTGGCGTCCTCAAGGGTCGCTCTATCCACCACGTTGACCTGCAATTCAATACCGCCCCGTTCCATAAAAGCGCGGACCAGTGTTAAAAAGTTTTCTCTTTTGCGTCCGTCAAGATTGTCTTTTCCAAATTTTATATTCACGACCATTCCGCCAAGGAGAGCACTCTGATCCCATGATGTGAGGGAAAGGAGCATTGCCGTCGGACCGTTTACGTCCCGTCCCTGTACCGCACTGCAACCGTCGGAATAAGAGGTGCCCGCTCT
>JAZNEM010000043.1:0-2085 GCA_045588595.1 Eubacteriales bacterium | reverse complement strand
TTTGCGGTTGCGTCCCGCAAATTTGCTACGCAAAACCGATTTGTTGCATCTGCGCTGCCATTATGGCTATGCAAAACCTATTTTTTAGGAAGTTTTTGAGGGGTCAAGGGGAACTTTTTACAAAAAGTTCCCCTTGCGCGTTACTTCGTATTTTGCTTTCAAATAAGATCCTTTATAGCGGATATCAAATTCTCCGCGTAAAGCGAAAAACCGTTATTATCGGGGTGCAGGTATTCGTCGTAGAAGAACTCGGGAAGCGGAGGTACGAGCGTAAGTCCGTCGATATGTGTGAAGCCAAGGCTTACGGCTTCCTTGATAAGCACCTCGCGGCACTCTTCAAAGCTTCCCATAGCCTTTCCGTCTCTCTTGTCTCTCCAAATGGGAGAAATATAGAAAAGCTTTTTGTCCTTGTATTCGTTTGCAATAAGAGAAAGATGCGCTCTTGCGTGTTCTCTTAACTCGTCGAGCGTTTTGTAATGACCGAAATCGTTCGTTCCGTATGCGACGGAAACTATGTCGGGGTCAAAATCTATCGAATCAAAGGTATCCTCAGCAAAATACGCGCCGCCTATTCCCTGCACTACGCAGTCTGCGTTAAAAAAACGCGAGACTCTTAAAGCATATGAAAGCGAGTCTGTTATAGCCGCCCAGCCCTGCGTTATAGAGTCGCCTATAAAGAGCCACTTGCGGTCGTATTCGTGCGGTGTTATGTATGCGCTGTCGTCAAGCTCGACCCACTCGATAACACCTTTCTCATGGCTCGGAAAATACAGAGTTACGCGGTAGCTGTCCTTCTTGTGCCCGAGAGGGTCGCAGAGCGGTATGGTCGCTTCTTTTTCAGTATCAAAAATAATTTGCTTTCTCAAAAGACCGTCTACGTAGACTTCAAATTTTTTGCCCTGAAAAGCGCAAAAGGCAAGGTTTTGGGAGTTTGTGTGAAAGTCAAGTCTTATTCCTGACGAGGTCGCGGCTCGATAGCCAAGATCTTCTCTATGAGCAGTCCATGCATCTATCTGCTTTTGAGTACATTTATAAAAATGAAGTATTCCGTTTTCCTCGCATGCGCGAATTGCGCCGAATGTGACAGATTTTATTTGTTCATTTGTGAGTTTCATGTTAAACTATTCCTTATTTGTTTTCTTTTTGCTTACTTTTACTCTTTTAAAAGAAAGAGTAAGTCTTGATAAATTATATAACGGCAAATATTAAATGTCAATAGCTCTTGACATAATCGCAATAATAATTTAAAATATATATAGTATACAGTAGCGGAGGAAAAAACAAAATGAACGAGCGTTTTGAGAGAGAGGCGTTGCTTATTGGAGACGAGGCGGTGGAGATGCTTGCGTCCTCTTGCGTTGCGCTTTTCGGAGTGGGCGGAGTCGGAAGCTATGCCGCAGAGGCTCTGGCGAGAAGCGGAGTTGGAAAGATAGTTCTTGTTGATAATGACGTTGTCTCGCGAACGAATATAAACCGTCAGCTATGCGCACTTGAAAGTACGGTCGGAAAGCCTAAAGTGTCTGTGGTCGCCGCGCGGCTTAAAGATATAAATCCCGATATTGAGGTTATTGAAAGAATCGAGTTTTTTCTTCCCGAAAACGCCGACAGCTTTGATTTTTCGGAATACGATTACGTTATAGATGCCATAGATACTGTTTCGGGAAAGCTTGCCATTGCTGTTTGCGCGCGAGAGGCTGGCGTACCCTCGATAAGTTGTATGGGTACGGGAAACAAACTTGATCCTCTGGCTTTTCGTGTGACCGATATTTCAAAGACCTCAACTTGCCCTCTTGCTCGCGTTATGAGAAGAGAGCTGAAAAAGAGAGGGATAGATCACATGAAGGTCGTTTACTCCGAAGAGCCTGCCAGAAAACCGAAAGAAGAGAAAAAAGAGGGCGCGAGAGTCGTTCCCGCGAGTATTTCGTTCGTTCCGTCGGTCGCGGGGCTTATTGCCGCGGGAGAGGTCGTAAAGACCTTGATCTCAGAAAAGCTTAATGAAAACGGAGAAGATAAATAAATGGGAAAGATAGTATGGAAGGGCGGCGCGCTGACCGCTCCCGTACCGCCGTGTATGGTCACTTGCGG
>JAZNEM010000042.1:0-19771 GCA_045588595.1 Eubacteriales bacterium | reverse complement strand
AATCGAATGTATCTCCACCGAGCAAAAACAATGCGCCCTGAAGAAAACTATTACAGTTGCGGATTTTATCAGCGAAAGGGCAAGGACAGATGCTCGGCGCATCAGATCAACGCTATGGCACTTGAGCAGATCGTTCTTCAGCAAATACGCTGGGTAACCGAGCTTGCAAGAGAAAATCCCGAGGTGTTCTATGAGAAGGCTCGTGCCAAGAAGCGTGACGAGGACGAGAAAAAGCTCAAGGCAGTAAAGGCTGAAATCGTCAAAGCACGAAAGCGTATAGACGAGCTTGACCGCATCAATCAGCAGCTCTATGAGGACAACGTCAGCGGACGTATCACGGACGAGCGTTATGATAAGATGGCACAGAACTACGAATCCGAGCAAGCAACGCTATCAAAAAAGCTCGCCGAGCTTGAAGAAGCCGAAGCGAGCTATGGTGAGGAAAGAAATTCAATTGACGATTTCATTGCTAACGCCAACCGATTTATTGATATTCAGGAGCTGACTCCCGAGATCGTCCACGCATTCATATCCAAGATATATGTCTACGAGAAGAAGGAAAAGTGGTCACGCACCGAGGGCAACGATATCGACATCGTATTCACAGTAGGATTTAGAGAACAGCATACCGTGAGAACATCCGATGCTATCGCATCATAACCCCTCAAAAACAGAAATACCGAGGCAAATCAATGCCTCGGTACTTCCGCCGCCTATTTCTCCGCTAAGAATGCAGAGAGAAGAATGCGGTTTTTTGTTTGTATTATTCATTTTTCATTATTCATCATTCATTATTCATTTTTTACGCGGATTTTTTAATGAAGAGTGAATAATGAAGCCGCTTTGCTAATGAATAATTGAAGAAGCTTTTTTATTTCACATTCGGCGTCCGCCGAATATTTCACTAAAAACTACTACTTTTACGATATACAAACGTCCCAAAGCAATAATCAGCCTTTTTGTTTTAGTAATTACTGAAAATATATTGACAACTCTTCGAAAATGTGATATTATAAAATACAGTACACCAACAATAATTACTTTTGGAGGGAAAATGATGAATTTGTCAACTCTTAAAATTCCTGCCGAACTGAAAAAGCACGCAAGAAAAACGGTGCTCAAACGCCTTATCCCTTGCGCAGTCTTAGCTGTTGCTTTTGCTGTCCTGTTGTTGCTTTTTGGAAATACTGTCTGCAAAACTGACAATACGGTGTTTAGGTTATCCTTTTACATTGTCGTAATGCTTATTCCATTTGTGATTACGGGTGTTCCGTTTAAACTTATTGATAAAACTTATGAAGGTATTATTGAGTCGGTCAATATAGAGACAACTGTGGACAGTGACTCTTCCGTAAAGCCTTCAAGAGAGCGTTTATATCATAAAAACATGGTCTATTTGACTGTTAAATTACCTAACGGAAAAGTATGCACGAAAAAGGCTTATGAGGGCAAAGCAAATTTGAATCAGCATTTGGAAACATATAAAAAGGGCGATCGCGTGTTCCATTTATACGGAAGCAAATACACCGTAGTTTTACCAAAAGCAAGCGACAGTGAAATGCAATGCGTTGTTTGCGGAGAATATAATAAAATTGAAAATAATATTTGCCGAAGCTGCGCTCACACGTTATACAAGGCTTGATTTTTTAAGAGAGATTTCACTATGAAGTCTCTCTTTTTTTACAATAGTGATTTTGGGTGATAAAAAACACAAAAATTATGTTTGAGAATTTCGTTTTTTTGTTGTTTTTTTATTTTAAAAAATGTCTTGACTTAGTGAAGAAAATATGATAAACTTATACTACAGTGGGAGAATAGCCCCAAAAAAGAAAAATAATGGTAGTTATTCGGCTAAAGAAAAGCCGATAATTATAAATAAAAATCTTAAGAAAGGAGAAAAAACATGAAAAACAGAAGAATAGTCATCACTGCTATAATGCTTGTTGCTGTGCTTCTCATGGGTGTAGGTTACGCAGCATTTACGGACGATCTGGAGGTTGCCGGTGATGTTCGCGTTGGTGCTAACCAGGAAGAGGCTGCTGAATTTAAGCAGGACGTATACTTTGATAATGCAAGAATAGATCCTTATCCTTCAACTGATGCTAACAACCCTGCAAAGATAACGACCAGCATTCTTGCCGACTCGCATTCGGACGCTAAAGACAAGATCGATATCAGCATTGGTGAGACAGGTCTCAATTCTGCGGGACAGAAGGTTGTTATATTGGTAGATATCGTTAACGAAAGCGATGTATACGGTGCGCATATCACCCTTGGCACGCCTGTTATCACGATGTCAGAGGGAAGCGACGAAAATTTATTTAAAGTTGAGTGCGGAATAGACAATGCCTCCATATCTAAATCTGTTGACCCAAGCAATCTCAGCAAGTCTACCGTGACCATAACCATTACTCTTTTGAGAACACCTACCGCATCAGAGCATGGCACGTTTACGGTTGGATTTACCGCAACCTCTACGGGTGTTGAAACTATTACACCGTAAGAGTATTTCTCTTATTCTAAAATGATATAAAGTAACGCAAGGAGGAGCGTAAGGAGGAAGTATATGAATATCGATAAAAAAATTCTATATACCGTCTCTGCGTTTTACATAGGCGTGCTCCTCCTTGTTTGCTTTATACCGAATGAGGTTGTAAGTAATATCGTTTTCGCGTTTTTCTCGGCTGTTGCCGCATCCTTGGTATACTTTGTTATAAAAAAGAGAAGTGTACTTCACATTGAAAAAAAGCAGGTCGCGCTCGTTATGGGTGCGCTTGCCGTTATCCAGATAGTTCTGTTTTACCTTACGGGACTGCGTTTTGGCTTTTATAAAACGCCTGTGCTTCCCGAATTTATATGGGAATATATATTGCCTTATGCCGTTATCATAGTCTCCTCGGAGCTTATGAGAGCGGTCATGCTTGCGCAGAAAAATAAGATAACATCAATATTGTTTTATTTTTCGTACGTTCTGTTGGACATAGGCTTGCTTTCGCATAGCGGAAGATTTTCGAGCTTCGACAATCTTACCGAGATGCTGACGCTTATCCTGTTTCCCGCGCTTACGGCAAACCTGTTGTACGCATATCTTTCGGCAAAATACGGAATGCTGCCGAATACGGTATACAAGCTTCTTATGCTGATATATCCGTATCTGTTTCCTACAAAGCCTCAAATGCCCGATATTATGATCGCGTTTTTGAGAACGCTTATTCCTATCGGAATATTGTTGCTCTTTCGCATGATGTATGAGCCAAAGCGATTTGTCGTTTCAAGAAAGCTTACGTGGCTAAAGGTCACTCTTTCAAGCATTGCTTGTGTACTGCTTGCGGGCTTCGTTATGCTCATTTCGTGTCAGTTTAGATATTCTTTGATACTTATAGGCTCGGGAAGTATGGCTGACGAGATAGACACGGGCGATGCCGTTATATACGAGAGATATGATGGAGAGATAATAGAAAACGGCGATATCATAGTGTTCAAAAAAGAAGGTACTACGATAATACACCGTGTCGTAGATATCAAAAAAATAAACGGTGAGATGAGATATTATACCAAGGGTGATGCTAATGACAGCATGGACTCGGGGTATATCACAAATGCCGACGTTGTCGGCAAGGTTAATTTGAAAATTAAGTATGTCGGTTACCCATCTATATGGGCACGGTCACTATTTAAATAAATTATTTTACTTTAAAATCAAGGAAAGGAGGAGAGTAATATGTCGGAACTTGAAAAGCAGCAACGAGAAGCCTATCAAAAAAACCGTAAGAAATGGATATTGATCCAAAGCATTATACTTATAGTTCTTTCGACAGTACTCCTTTTTTCTTCTGTCACATTTTTCAAGCTAAACAAGGATGAATACGTAAACTATACGGAAGAAGGAAACGTTATACATAAGGCGTATCTTTCCGATAACGAGTTTTACAGCGAGAGCTATCTTAACGGAAGCCATGCTTACGTTTCAAGCCTTATAGAAAAAATGTCTGCCGATTTTTCGTATGACCTTGCGATAGATGCAAAAAAGGTGAATTTTAAGTATTCGTACAAAATAGACGCACAGCTTGAAATAAAGGATAAGAATTCGGATTCTCCTATCTATAACCCTACTTACGAGATAATTCCGAAAAAAACATTTGAGGCAGAGGATAATAAGCTCTCTATAAGTGAACACGTAGAGTTTGACTATAAGGAATATAACAAAAAGGCAAACGAGTTCGTTTCGGCGTACGCGCTTAAGAATACCCAGAATACGCTTATTCTCAGGATGTACGTTGACGTAGTAGGAATGAGTGAGGAGTTTGCAGCAGATACTTCGGGTGAATACGTTGTCGAAATGTACGTCCCGCTTATGTCGGATACAGTAAAACCTCAAACGGCAACCACCGTGCCTGCGGGTGCGCAGAGAATTCTTGCTACCGACAGTAACGCAAAGACCGTATTTTTTATAATTTCCGTGGTAATCGGAGCTCTTGATGTTATCGGAGCAGTTATACTTGCAGTGTTTGTTATGATAACTGTTGATAAGCATATCGACTACTCTCGCAGAGTTCAGAAGCTTATTACAAGCTACAAGTCGTATATTCAAAGGATAATTACTCCGTTTGACAGCGAAGGCTATAGAATTTTGTATCTTTCAACTTTCACCGAGATGCTGGAGGTTAGAGATACCATACAGCAGCCGATACTTATGTATGAGAACGAAGATAAGACTTGCTCGCAGTTCATGATACCGACTGACACAAACATTCTTTATATGTTCAATGTTGAGGTCGAGGATGATGAAGAGACGGCCGCTGAAGAGACTGTCTGTGAAGAACCTATTGTTGAAGAACCTGTCGCCGAAGAGCCTATTGTTGAAGAGAAGATAGAGGTAATAGCCGAGCCTGAGCCGTTTGGAGTTGAGGTCATCGACGTTATGTGGCCGGAGCATGAAAACAAGGATAAGGTATACATGTACGACCCCGACGGAGAGGTGGTTGACAAAGGAGACGTGGTTCTCGTTCCGTCGATAGATAAAGAAAGCAAAAAGGAGATCGTACGCGAGGCGACCGTTACTAAAGGAAACTATCGTGAAGATCCCGCCAAATTTAAATATCCGCTTAAAAAGATAATAAAGGTGGTAAGGAGAAAATTAGAGGATTATTTGAAGCAAGAATAATACGCTCCTGACCGAAGAAAAGGAGGGCAATGGAAATGAAAAAAACAGTTATCGTTTTGGTTTCCGTAGTGCTCTCCTTTGTCTTTTTGTTCGTTACCTTTGTGGGATACGCGGCGTTTACCGACAGCCTGACGGTACAGGGTGAAATGGATGTCGGTGTACAGGACGGAGTTTTTATTATAGGTACTGACGTTCCCGAGGGTACGAACGCAAGCGTGACGGGATATACGGCAAGTATTATGAACAGTACCGTAACGCTTGGCAATGCAAGTTCTTCTGTCGGAAGGATAGAAGTCACGGTATTTAACGGTACAAACGAAGATTACGGTTATAACGCGCTTCTTTATTCACCGGAGACGGGCTTTGATAATTCTGCGGTTTCGGTAAAGGTCTGCAATATGGATGGCACAGAGCTTGAGCGAAAGACTGAGGTAAAAGCGGGAGAAAGCTTTACCTTTTATGCTGAGTTTACTTATGTGGACGGAGTTGTTCCCGACAATAAAACGCTCCATTCGGTTCTTAATTTTGATTTTCTTCCTATATCGGATTTCCCTGTGGAAAAGGACGAGACTACTGTATCGGGAGCTATGCAGAGACTTGAACAGATCCTTGAAAGTCCCACAGAATCTGTTGTGCTTGAAAATGCTATGAATAGCACCAAAGACAGCGAGCGCGGCAACGACACGACATATATTTCAAACGTTCCCGGTGCGGGAGACGTTGATACCGAGGCTATAAACGGACTCTTTGTTGGCAATCTTAACGCGGTCATCGATAATGTTAATGTTGATGTCAAGATACTGATAAAGAACGAGAAGAAGGATAAAGGTCTGACCGATGAGACTATCGGTGACGAGCTGATAATCTACATGACGACAGACGATCTTATGGCAGAGCAAACAGGCTCATTGTGGGGAGTTCCGATATACGGTGCACGTGATGCTGTAGTATACAAGTGCGTGTTTACCAAGGTGATCAACGAGGACGGTACTGTCAATTGGCAACAAGGTTCAATGGTAGCAGGAACTGCTCCTATCTGTGACTACGGTTCGGGACTTACTCCGGGTTGGAGCAAGAACGACGGTTCGTTCAATACAGATAACTGGAAGCCGTTATAATAGAAGCGTTTTGCTAAAAAAAGAATGTTTGCTTAAACAGTAGTTGCTAAAAAAGACTTTTTTGGCGGATAAGGAGAACGAGAAAAATGAAAAAGGTAACAAGCATAATTCTTGGTATCGTATTGGTAGCGGCGGGTGTTATATTCGCTCTTAATGCTTTTAACGTGACCGATATAGACGTGTTTTTTGACGGATGGTGGACTTTGTTTATCATTATACCGTGTACTGTCGGTCTATTTACCGAAAGGGAGAAGTTTGGAAATATCATAGGTATTATTATCGGTGTGCTCCTGCTTTTGTGCTGTCAGGATATTTTGAGCTTTTCTATTCTTTGGAAGCTGCTCGTTCCCACAATTATCGTCATTATCGGCTTGAAGCTGATATTTAAAGCGATCTTCGGCAAAAAAACGAACGAGGTTATTAAAAAACTGAAATCGGAAGGTAAAAATATCAATAAGGGATTTGCGGCTTTTTCGGGCTCGGATATGAAGTGTGACGGAGAGGTCTTTGAGGGGGCGAATCTTTGCGCCATATTTGGCGGTGTTGATTGCGATCTGCGAAACGCTATCATTGAAAAGGATTGCGTTATCCAAGCTTCCGCCATCTTCGGAGGCATCGATATCTTAGTTCCGAATAACGTAAACGTTAAGTTAAATTCGAACAGTATTTTCGGCGGAGCTTCCAATGAAACGACCTCGCATCCCGATGCTCCAACTATCTATGTCAGCGGAACTGCGATCTTCGGCGGTATCGAGATAAAATAATGGTCTTGCATCGATCTGAAAGAGAGATTTCATACATGATTTTATGAATGAAGTCTCTCTTTATTTATTGACTATTTCAAGAAAATATGATAAAATAAATTAATACATGATTGACGGATATTTTTGTAGGTGGCATATGAAAAAACGACACATAAACATACCGATATTCATAACGCACATGGGGTGTCCCAATATGTGCGTATTTTGCAATCAGCGCACGATATCGGGGCACGCGAGCTTTGACCCAAACGACCTTGACAGCGAGATAGAGCAAGTGCTTTCGACAGCGGGAACTGACTCCGAGCGAGAGATAGCATTTTTCGGTGGTTCGTTTACGGGTATTGACCGCTCTCTTATGATAGAATTACTCGACCGTGCGCAAAGGTATATAGACAAGGGTGCGGCGGGGTCTATAAGGATTTCGACTCGCCCTGACTACATAAATGCAGAGATACTTGAAATTCTTGGCAGATACTCCGTAAAAACTATTGAGCTTGGACTTCAGAGCCTTGATGACAAGGTTCTTTTTGCAACAAAGCGCGGTCACGACAGAGAGTGCGCGATTCGCGCCTGCCGCGAGGTCGTTTCGGCGGGATTTGACCTCGTTGGACAAATGATGATAGGTCTCCCGTTCTCAACATCGGAGACCGAAAAGGATACGGCTCGTCTTATATGTGAGTTGGGCGCAGTCGGCGCAAGAGTTTATCCGACAGTGGTTTTTCACGGCACGGAGCTTGCCGATATGACAAAACAGGGAATATACACGCCCCTTTCCAACGAGGAAGCGGTCGTACGTACGAAGAACATACTCGATATTTTTGACAAAGCTCACGTTCAATGCATAAGAGTCGGACTTTGTGCCTCGGAAAATCTTTCGGACGAGAGCGAGGTCGTGGGTGGCGCAAATCATTCGGCTATCGGTGAGATGGCGATGGGAGAGCTGTATTTTGACCGCATCTGTTCGGAGATAGAAAGGCTTGGATATCGAGGCGGAGAGCTTAAAATTTTCGTCGCGCGCGGCTCTGTTTCAAAAGCTTCTGGGCAAAATAGGCGAAATAAAACGAGATTTTGCGGAAAATATGGCTTTAAGTCTGTAAAAGTTCTTGAAAAAAATGAAATTATAGGTTATAATATTATATTGGAACATAATTTGCGATAAAATACATTTTCCGAAAGGAGAAACATCGTGTATCTTAAATCTCTTGAGCTTCAGGGCTTTAAATCCTTTCCCGATAAAACGAAGCTGACCTTTGAGGGTGGATCTACCGTAATAGTCGGACCTAACGGAAGCGGAAAGTCAAATATATCCGACGCAATGCGTTGGGTTCTTGGCGAGATATCGTCAAAGAGCATACGTGGAACGAAGATGGAGGATATCATCTTCGGAGGAGCGGATAGCCGCAGACCCATGGGCTTTGCCGAGGTCTCCGTAACCTTTGATAACTCGGGAATGCTAGGCAGACTCGACTGTCCTTACGATGAGGTCACAGTAACTCGCCGTTATTATCGTTCGGGCGAGAGTGAATACTATATAAACCGCAGAGCTGTTCGTTTAAAGGACATTTACGAGCTCTTTATGAATACGGGTGTCGGACGTGACGGATATTCTATTATCGGTCAGGGCAAGATAGCCGAGATAGTATCTAAAAAGAGCGACGAGCGGCGCAGTATCTTTGAGGACGCGTCGGGAATTGCTAAATACAGACATAAAAAGAGCGAGACCGAGCGAAAGCTCGCGGCGACTGAGGACAACATGACGCGTATAAATGACGTCTTTACCGAGGTGTCCGCGCAAGTTCTGCCTCTTGAAAAGGAAGCCGAAAAGGCGAAGAGGGCGATAGAGCTTCTTGAAACGAAGAAAAAGGTCGATATACAGCTCTGGCTCTACGATACCGACAAGATACGTGCCGATATCGCAAAATTCGAGGGAAGCTTCCATGAGACCGAGTTTGAGCTTAACACGGTGGAGGATTCGATAAGATCTCTTGAGGTACAGAGCGAAAAGCTATTCGAGATATCGCAGTCGAATAAGACCGAGTCCGAAAACCTGCTAACACAGATACGTGAGCAGACCGAGATAAATCACGGACTTGACAGTGAATACAGAATAACCGAGGCGAATATCCTTCATACGAGGGAGCTAATTGCCGAGGCAGAGGGAGCGAAAGGATCAGCGCAAAAGTCGGTTGCGGCAGAGGAGGAGAGCGAGAAGCAGCGCGAGGCTCGCGTTTCCGACATGAAGCAAAAGCTTGATGCGGAGGATATAGCTCATGAAAAGGTACTTGCGGAGCAAGCCGTAGCTTCCAAGGAAGCCGATGAGCTTGGCTTTAATATAGACCGTGCTCTTGGCGATATTCGAACTCTCGAAGCCGAAGCGGCTGACGTAAACGCACGTATATCGCTTATCGACAATTCAAAGAATACCGATAGCGATAAGAACGAAGCAGCTATGCGCGAGATAGCCGAATATGAGGCGCAATCTCGCGAGCTTGAGAAACAGATAGAAAGACTTAGATCGAGTGTTGCTCAATATGACGGAGTTACAGAGGAAGCAAGTACTAACGTGACCCGTATTACAACAGAGCTTGATACACTTTATAGCGAAGAGGAAGAGGAGAATGAGGCTATCTCATCGCTTAAGCTTCGCAGAGATTCCGCACAACAGAGAATAGATACGTTTCGCGCTATGGAGCAGCAGTTTGAGGGATACTCGGGAAGCGTTCGATTCGTTATGAAAAAATACGAGGAGGGCGCGATAACCGACCGCAACGGAAACAAGTGCGGCAAGATATACGGACCTCTCTCTAAGCTTATCAGCGTTGAGGACAGATATATCACTGCTATCGAGACGGCTCTCGGAGCAAATCTTCAGCATATAGTTGTTGAAGACGAGAGCGTGGCTAAAGAGGCTATGTTTGCGCTCAAACGCGCAGAAGCGGGCAGAGCTACATTTTTTCCGCTTACTTCAATGCGTCCGCAGAGCGTAACCCCCGAAATGCGCGATGCGTCGGGATACGTTGGATATATCGGAGCTGCGGACGAGCTTGTAAAGAGCGATAAAAAATTCTCCGACGTAGTATCGAGCCTTCTCGGACGAACCTTGATATTTGATAATATAGACCATGCGACTGCTATGGCAAAGGGACTTCGTTACCGTGTCCGTGCCGTAACGCTTGACGGTCAGCAAATAAACGTAGGCGGTTCATTTACGGGTGGTTCTGTGAAGCAGAATCACAATATTCTCGGACGTGCAGGAGAGATAAAGAGACTCGAATCCGAAGTCTCCGAACTTGACGCACGTATCGAAAGTGAAAAGTGCAAGCTTAAAGAAATTGAGAAAAAGATATCCTCGTTAGAGGACGACAAGACCGATGCGGAACAGAAGATAAGTCTTATAAAGGTAATGAGAGATTCCGAAAATACGCGTCTTGAGCAGCTTTGCGCAAAGCTTGATGCTAACGTAACTCTTACAGAAAAGCTCCGCGAGGATTACAGCGACCTTTTGCGTACCAAGGAGCAGTATGAGGAGGATCTCCGTGTTCTCGCAGTTCGCAAGACCGAGCTTGAAAAGCAGATATTCGAGATAAGCGCGGCAAGGTCCGATATGGACGTAAAACGTAATGGCGCACTCGACAGAAGAGCAGAGGCAGAGGCAAGAGCGACTGCGCTTCTTATCTCTATAAACGAGATAAGAAAGGATATAGAGACCGAGGAAAGACTCTCGGCGGAGAGTGCCGCGCGTATGCAGAGCTTTGTTTTGGCGGCTGGAGAACAGGACGAAAAGATAGCCGCACTTAACGCGCGCATTGCCGAATATGAGAAGGAAAAAACCGAAAACCGCGAAAAATATGATGCGGGAGAAAAGACACTTTCCGAGCTTAACGAAAAAAGATCGAAGGTCGAGGCGGGTGGTACGGAGTTTGAGCGAAAGCTTAACGAGGTAAATGTCCGTATGCGCGAGAAGCTTCAATTAAAGGAGAATATCTTCCGCGAATACACACGCCTTGAAAATAAGCTCAACAATCTTCGCGACGACGGGGACAAGCTTGCATCAAAGCTTTGGGACGAGCACGAGATGACGAGAAGCGATGCGCTCGCTCTCGGATATCCCGCACTCGAGCAATCAACAAGAGCCGAGGCGGCTGCAAAGCAGACAGAGTGCAAAAACAAGCTTCGCGCAATCGGAAACGTTGACCTTGATGCCGTGAATAAATATAAGGAAGTTAAGGCAAGATACGATTATATGGCAGGACAGATAAAGGATCTTGAGGCGGCACGCGCTGACCTTGAGGATGTTATCGGTCAGCTTGAGGGCGAGATGGAGACAGCCTTTGTCGATTCGTTCCAAAAGATAAATGAAAACTTCAACAAGGTATTTATAGAGCTTTTCGGCGGTGGTTCGGCAGAGCTTTCCTTGACCGATCCCGACAATGTGCTTGAGAGCGGAATAGAGATAAAAGCCGCACCTCCCGGAAAGATAATCAAGAGCATGGTTCAGCTTTCGGGTGGAGAGCAATCCTTTATCGCTATCGCTTTGTTCTTTGCTATCTTGCAGGTTAACCCCACACCGTTCTGTATCCTTGATGAGATAGAGGCGGCGCTCGACGAGGTAAACGTGGCGCGCTTTGCTGAATACATAAAGAGATATTCCAGCGGAACGCAGTTTGTGCTCATTACCCACAGAAGAGGTACTATGGAGGCGGCAAACCGTCTTTACGGTGTAACTATGCCCGAGCGCGGTATCTCAAAGGTAATGGAGCTTGATATCAACGATATTTCCAAGAAAAAAGGAGAAGATTGGGATGGCATTTTTGGATAAATTAAAGGCGGGTCTTTCAAAGACGAAAAGCGCGATCTTCGGACAGGTCAACGAGGTGCTTAAGGCATTTGTTAAGGTCGACGAGGATCTGCTTGACGAGCTTGAAGAACTGCTTATAGTCTCGGATATAGGCGTTAGCGCTACCGAGGAGATAATGGAGCGTCTGCGCGATGATGTTAAAGAGGGCAGACTTAAGGAAAAGGAGCAAGTCATAGACGCACTCAAAGCAATACTTGAAGAGATGATAGGAGAGGGTGGGGAGCTGGCTCTTACAACAACTCCCTCGGTAATTCTTGTTATCGGTGTAAACGGCGCGGGAAAAACTACTTCTATCGGAAAGATATCCAATAGACTTATCGAAAAGGGCAAAAAGGTAGTAGTAGCGGCAGCGGATACTTTCCGTGCCGCAGCTATCGAGCAGGTTGCCGTTTGGTGCGAGCGTTCGGGAGCGGAGCTCGTTCGTCAGAACGAGGGAAGCGACCCTGCTGCCGTCGTATTCGATGCTATCGCTTACGCAAAAAGAAAGCAGGCTGACGTTCTTATCATAGACACGGCAGGCAGATTGCACAATAAAAAGAACCTTATGAACGAGCTTGCGAAAATAAACAGAGTTATCGACCGTGAGCTTCCCGATGCGGCAACAATGAATCTCCTCGTGCTTGACGCAACTACGGGTCAGAATGCTATTTTACAGGCAAAGGAATTCAGCAATGCGGCAAATATCACGGGACTTGTCCTTAACAAACTTGACGGTACGGCAAAGGGCGGTATCGTTTTGTCGATAAAGAAGGAGCTCGGCATTCCTGTTAAATTTATCGGTGTCGGTGAAAAGATAGACGATATGCAGGAATTCGTGGCTTCTGAGTTTATTGAGGCATTCTTCTCGGAGGGCGACGAGGAATGAAGATAGTTCTTGCTTCGCGCAACCGACATAAGATAGTAGAGCTTGAGGCTCTTCTGTCAAAATATCTTCGTGACGTGACGGTGCTTTCACTTGACGACGTCGGAATAGACGGTGATATCGAGGAAAACGGCACGACGTTTGAGGAGAACGCCTTTATAAAGGCGAGAGCCGCCGCAAAGAGTGGGGATATAAGCATTGGCGATGATTCGGGACTCAGTGTACGCGCGCTTGGCGGTGCTCCGGGAATATATTCCGCTCGTTTTGCGGGAGAGCACGGAAACGATGCCGCAAATAACGCAAAGCTTCTTTCTGAGCTTGCTGAAAAGGACGACAGATATGGTGAATTCGTCTGCGCTATCGCTTGCGTCATGCCAAACGGAGAGGAATTCTGCGTTCGCGGAACAGCTGCGGGAGAGATACTTTTTGAGCCCGACGGAAACGGCGGATTCGGATACGACCCGCTGTTCTATTCACTTGAAGCAAAAAAGAGCTTTGCCGCACTTACTGCCGAAGAAAAGAATGCCGTATCACACAGAGGCAAAGCCATAGAGCTTTTTGCTAAAAAACTTAAAGAAATCATATCCGAAAGCGAGAAATAAAATGCTTACGTCAAAACAGCGCGCGTATTTGCGCGGACTTGCAAATCAGGAAAAGGCTATCATGCAGATAGGAAAGGGCGGCATTGGAGAAAATATGGCAAAGACTGTGTCCGATGCGCTTGAAGCAAGAGAGCTTATAAAGCTCTCGGTGCTTGAGACCTGCGAATACATGCCAAAGGAAGCGGCAAACGAGCTTGCCGCGCTTACCGATTCCGACGTTGTTGGAGTAATCGGAAGAAAAATAATACTTTACAGAGAATCTGTCAATAATAAGAGAATAGAGCTATGAGTGAAATGAATCCTGCGGATATGTTAAGAGTAGGAATATACGGTGGAACATTTGCCCCTATCCACAACGGTCACGTCAGCGCGGCAAAAGCGTTTATGGAGCAGATGAAGCTTGATTATCTGTTTATAATACCTTCGTATATGCCACCGCATAAGCAGATAGATGAGGCGGACGACCCTCTCTTACGCCTTAAAATGTGCGAGCTTGCCTTTGAGGACGTTGACGGAGTGGTCATATCCGACGTTGAGATAAAACGAGGCGGAAAAAGCTATACTTACGACACCGTAAAGGAGCTTATGCGTCCCGATACAAGACTGTTTCTTCTTTTAGGCACGGACATGGTACTGACATTTGATAAATGGTATCGTTTTGAGGACCTGTTTAAGATGTGTTATCCCGTTTACGTAAGGCGAGAAAAAGACCCTCTTATTACCAACCGTATAGTTTCGAAAATTACGGAATACTATGAAAAGTACGGCGTTATGATGCGCAGAGTCGTTACCGAGCCGTTTGTCGTTTCGTCTACCGAGATACGCGCCTCTATAAAGGACGGAAAGGATATTTCTAATCTCGTGCCAAAAAAGGTAGCAGATTTCATTTGTGAGAGAGGACTTTACAAATGAGCAAAGAGATCAATATAAGCGAGGCTATGCTTGATTCCTTACGAAAGCGTGTGTCGAGCGGAATGTCCGAAAAACGCTTTCGTCATACAGCCGAGGTAGAGAAGATGGTCGCGCGGCTTTCTGAAATTTACGCGCCCAATAGGGAATGTGAGCTTCGCGCGGCGGCTCTTTTGCACGATATAACCAAGGAGTATTCTGTTGCGTTGCAGATAAAGCTTTGCGCTGAATACGGCTTGAATGTTACCGATTGCGATTTAAACGCGCCAAAGACATTTCACGCGAGGACAGCTGCGGCGCTTATACCCGATAAATATCCCGAATTTGATGTCGGTGAGGTCGTATCATGCGTGCGTTGGCATACCACGGGAAGAGCTGGAATGACACTTTGTGAGCAGCTTGTCTATCTTGCCGATTATATCGATATGTCACGCACCTTTGATGATTGCGTGACGTTAAGGAATTACTTTTTTGACGCAGAACCTGAAAAAATGAGCGAGAACGAAAGACTGCTTCATTTGAGAAAGACTTTGATAATGTCGTTTGATATGACGATACGCGGACTTCTCTCAGACGGTGCGCCCGTAAGTGTTGACAGTATGAACGCGAGAAACGAGCTTATCTGCTTGGTTAAAGGGGACGCGAATCGCTTTTAGGACGCGATTTTACGCTTTTTTGAAAAAAGCGACTCGCGTCCCCACGTCCTCTCCGAAATACATATTTCAAAATATGAATATTTATTTCGGAGAGAAAAATGTTAAAGAAAAACGTATTAAAGATAACTCTTATATTTGTTGGCGTGATTTTACTGACCGTCGCTATCGTTACTCTTGCGGTGTCGGCGGGGCATAAAGAGGACGGGGAAAGCGGAAAGTTTATTTCCGTGAATAAAGACACGTCCGAGAGAGCTTACGCAAAGCCTTTCACGATCCTCGTTTTAGGAAGAGATTCGGCAGCGGGACTTTCCGATGCGCTTATGCTTGTTCGCGTAGAGTCAATGAATAAACGTGCCACGGTTTTACAGATACCCCGTGACACTTATGCGGAATACACCGAAAATTCTTATAAAAAAATAAACGGAGCGGTATCCTCTCTTGGCGGAGCGGAGAAGCTTTGTTCCTTTTTGTCCGAATCACTTGGGGTAGAGATAAACGGCTACGTTTCTGTTGATATGGATTCTTTGCCTTATATCGTAGACTCTGTTGGCGGTGTTGAAATAGAGCTCGATGAACCGCTTGTTTATAATGATCCCGAGCAGAGCCTTTCGATAAATATTCCCGCGGGAAAGCAAAAGCTTGACGGAAAAACCGCTTCGCATTTTTTGCGTTACCGTTCAGGATACGTGCGCGGAGATATTGGACGAATGGACGCTCAAAAGGTCTTTTTAGCGGCTCTCGGACAAAAGGTGAAAAAGCTTGACGTTATCGAGCTTGCACATCTTGCTTCGGTGATACTTCCAAGGATAAAGACTAATGTTACTCTGTCGCAGTCGTTATCGCTTGCAAAAATTGTTTCCGATATACCCGAGGAAAATATAGTCCTCGTAACGCTTCCCGGAGACGAGGTAGTGGCAGAGAAGAGCGGGGCATCGTATTATTCGCTTTCCGCACCTGCAGCAGAGGAGTTGCTTTCCGAATATTTCGGACTTTCGGAGGGGAACTTCGATAAAAACGGCGTATTCAGAAACGAAAAATACGAGAGCTTTATAAAGTGTTACGAAAATTATGCACCGTATAAGATTCATACGGCATCATCAATAAGTAAAAATGGAATAATAATCGATAAACATGACTGATTTATCTTGACAAATCGGAAGTTTTGCATTAAAATATTAAGGATAGCTTAAAGAAAGGTAATTGAAAAATGGATCAGTTGGAAATTAAGGGCGAAACGCTTGAATCCTTGGAGGGCGCGGACGCAAAAACGCTCGCGGAAGCGATAGCCGATGTCCTTGATTCTAAAAAAGGACACGATATAAAGGTAGTTCACGTTGCGGATAAGACCGTCATCGCGGAGTATTTCGTTATCTGTACGGGTAACTCAAGCACGCAGGTAAAGGCACTTGCGGGCGAGGTAGAATACAAGATGGAGCAAAGAGGAGTTGTACCTTACGGAGTTGAGGGAAGAGACAATAATTCTTGGCTTATCGTTGATTACAGCCACGTTATCGTTCACGTATTCAGCCGCGAGGCGCGTGAGTTTTATAATTTAGACAAGCTTTACTGCGATTGATAAAGACTAAAGGAGTAAGAAAAATGAAATACGACCATATAGCAGTTGAGAAAAAATGGCAGGAATATTGGAAGGCTAACGAGACCTTTAAGACTGATGTTTGGGATTTTTCAAAGCCCAAATATTACGTGCTTGATATGTTTCCGTATCCGTCGGGCGTAGGACTTCACGCAGGTCACCCCGAGGGTTATACAGCTACCGACATCGTTTCAAGAATGAAGAGAATGCAGGGTTACAATGTTCTGCACCCTATGGGATACGACTCCTTCGGACTTCCCGCAGAGCAGTATGCCGTTAATACGGGTAACCATCCCAACGGCTTTACCCAAAAGAATATAGAGACCTTTTCAAAGCAGCTTACCGAGCTTGGTTTTGATTACGACTGGAGCAAAATGATAGCTACCAGCGACCCCGATTACTACAAGTGGACGCAATGGATATTCAAGCAGCTTTATCTTGACGGATATGCACAGTACGTGGATATGCCTGTAAACTGGTGCGAGGAGCTTGGAACTGTTCTCTCAAACGACGAGGTCATCGACGGTAAGAGCGAGCGCGGAGGCTATCCCGTAATCAGAAAGAATATGAAGCAGTGGGTCATCGACCAGCCTGCCTTTGCGGAGTCCTTGCTTGAGGGACTTGACGAGATAGATTGGCCGGAGTCCACAAAGCTTATGCAGAAGAACTGGATAGGCAAGTCTACGGGTGTCGAGGTTAAATTCGATATTGTTGGCGGCGGAGAATTTTCTATATTCACCACTTGTATCGAAACGATATACGGTATTACATTTATGGTTCTTGCACCTGACGGAGAGATAGTCAAGAAGCTCATGCCCCGTATCGAGAACAAGGAAGAGGTCGAGGCGTACATCGCAGAGACTCTCAAGAAGAACGATATGGACAGAACCGAGCTAAACAAGACAAAGTCGGGATGTGAGCTCAAGGGCGTTTCTTGTATAAACCCCGTAAACGGCAGAGAGGTCAGAATGTTTATCGGTGACTTCGTTCTTGCAAATTACGGTACAGGAGCTGTTATGGCAGTACCCTCTCACGACCAGCGTGACTTTGAGTATGCTATTGCTCATAACATAGATATGCTTCAGGTCATCGACGGAAACGAGAAACTCGGACACGTTGACGTATCCGAAAAGGCGTTTGAAAAGGGAGAATATCTCGGCAAGGGTTACGTTCTTGTAAATTCCGAGGAATTTACGGGACTTACCGTTGAGGAGGCAAAAGAAGCTATCACCTCGAAGCTTGAGAAGATGGGCGTTGCGAAGAGAACCGTCAACTACCACTTCAGAGAGTGGATATTCGCAAGACAGAGATATTGGGGAGAGCCGGTACCGGTTGTTCACGGAGAGGACGGCACGATCCACGTGCTTGACGATGAGGAGCTTCCTCTTGTACTTCCGGAGCTTGAAAATTATCGCGGTGTAAACGGAAAAGCACCTCTTGAAAATGCTACCGAATGGAAATCATACGATAACAACGGAGTAAAGGGAACGAGAGAGACCTCGACTATGCCAGGTTCTGCAGGATCAAGCTGGTACTTCTTGCGTTATATTGACCCCAACAACGACAAGGAATTTGCAAATCAAGAGCTTCTTAAACACTGGATGCCCGTTGACCTTTACATAGGCGGACCAGAACACGCAGTCGGTCATCTTATGTATTCGAGAATCTGGAACAGATACCTTTATAATAAGGGTCTTGCTCCTACGAAAGAGCCTTTCAAGAAGCTCGTTCATCAGGGAATGATTCTCGGTTCTAACGGTATAAAGATGGGTAAGAGATATCCCGAATTTGTTGTAAATCCGAGTGACGTCGTAAGAGATTTCGGTGCGGATACACTTCGCCTTTACGAGATGTTTATGGGACCGCTTGAGGTCTCAAAGCCCTGGAGCAATCAGGGTGTTGAGGGTGCAAGAAAGTTCCTCAACCGCGTATGGACGTTCTTTACCGAGCCCGAAAATTTGGTAGACGGAGAGGTAAAAGCACTTGAAAAGGTATACCATAAGAGCGTAAAGAAGATAACCGAGGATTTTGAAAAACTTGCTTTCAATACCGCTATTTCGCAGATGATGATATTCGTAAACGCAGTATATAAAGAAGGCAAGTGTCCGAAGGCTTATGCCGAGGGCCTTGTAAAGATGCTCTCTTGTATATGTCCTCATATCGGAGAAGAACTTTGGGAGATACTTGGACATGACAATACGCTTGCGTTTGAACCGTGGCCTACGTACGACGACGCAAAGACTGCAGACGATACCGTAGAGATAGTAGTGCAGATAAACGGAAAGCTCAAGGGCAAGATAAACGCGCCCGTCGACCTTTCCGCAGCAGAAGCTATTGCTATGGCAAAGGCAGATGGAAATATAGCTCCTCTTATTGAAGGAAAAACGATAGTAAAGGAAATTTCCGTACCAAATAAGATAGTAAATATTGTCGTTAGATAAGGGTAATTTTGTAAACGTTATCAAAAATTAGCAAATATATTAAAAATACACTTGACAAATAGATCAAGATGGTGTATAATATCTTTTGTTATGATTTTAATTGTCTCTGGCAATTTGCGGAGGGAGTGAAACAGAAAATGGCAGAAATTAAAGTCAAAGAAGGCGAATCTTTGGATAGCGCACTTCGTCGCTTTAAGCGTGCAATGGCTCGTTCGGGCGTCCTTACCGAGCTTCGCAAGAGAGAACACTATGAGAAGCCCAGCGTAAAACGCAAGAAAAAGTCAGAAGCTGCTCGCAAGAGAAAGTACAAATAATTCTTAATTGAAAACAATGGCATAGGGTCAAAACCCTATGCCTTTTGTTTTGAGGACGCGCTTTGTGGAAACTTTCTTGGCAACTTAATTGCTTGCAATTTAGTCCGGAAAGTATTCCACACTTCCAAAGAACTTTTTAAAAGAAGTTTTATACTTAGCCATCTTGTTTTATTATGATTGAATGAAACGGACAGTCGAGGACGCCTGTCCCTACAAAGTTAAATGAAAATTGAAGTTTTTTTCGTCGCCTTACGGCGAGGTATATGCAAACGATTTTCTCAAACCTTGTAGGGACAGGCGTCCTCGACTGTCCAAAAAACAAACAATTTTAAGTTTCCAAACGGTTATTATAAATATCCCATGTATTGCTTTTTCTTTTTTGCGAAAAAGAAAAGTAAGTCGCATCCCCCGCATCCCCTCACACGCAGATCAAATTGAGATCCCAAGCGGGAATATAGGGATAACGGCGCAGATAGAGCTTGTAATCGG
>JAZNEM010000041.1:0-3017 GCA_045588595.1 Eubacteriales bacterium | reverse complement strand
CCTGTGCTTTCAAACCCCAAGCTTATGATCTTCGGTGCGGCGGCACAGTTTGGTATATTTCTAACCTTCTCGCTTGCATCTTTGTTTTTCAATCCGCTTGACGCGGCATCTATCGGTATTATCGGTGCGGCAGACGGTCCTACCGCTATCGTCGTAGCGCAGAAGCTCGGCTCGCAGTATCTGCCAGCGATCATGGTTGCGGCGTACTCGTACATGGCGCTCGTGCCTATTATTCAGCCTCCCGTTATCAAGGCTCTCACCACCAAAAAGGAAAGACGTATCCGCATGCCTTACGCAGGAAAGAACGTTTCCAAAACCACAAGAATACTTTTCCCGATAGTTATTACGATCATCGCGGGTCTTGTAGCTCCCGAATCGGTAGCACTCGTCGGATTCCTTATGTTCGGTAACCTTATCCGTGAGTGCGGAGTCCTTGATTCGCTCTCCGAGACGGCGCAGAAGGTTCTCGCAAACCTCGTTACTATATTCCTCGGCATCACCATCGCGTCGCAGATGGAGGCAACGAAGTTCTTGCAGCCTACCACGCTTCTCATTCTCGGACTCGGACTCTTCGCGTTTATCTTCGACACCGCTGGCGGTGTGCTTTTCGCAAAGTTTCTCAATCTCTTCTCAAAGAAGAAGCTCAACCCCATGATAGGAGCGGCAGGTATTTCCGCGTTCCCCATGTCAGGACGTGTCGTTCATAAAATGGGACTCAAGGAAGACCCGCAGAACTTTTTGCTTATGCACTCTATCGGTGTAAACGTATCGGGACAGATAGCGTCGGTTATCGCGGGCGGTCTTATCATTCCGTTCGCAACCGAATTTGCCGCTAAATTTCTTTAATTAAAGGGAGGTAATAAAATGGATATCAACGTAGCACGTTTTTTAGCATCCTTTAAATACATGGGACTTGGAATGTTGAGTATATTTATAGTTATAGGTGTTATAATTTTAAGCGTGTACGCACTCAACGGACTTACAGCTAATTTCAAAAAATTCAAGGAAGCAAGAGATAAAGCTCAAGCAGAAGCTCAGGCTCGCTTTGACGCTGAGCAGGAAAATAAATAAAATATATAAACAGAACGGTGAAAGCCGTTCTGTTTTGCTGTTGACAACGTATAAGAGCTGTGTTATAATGGAGAAGGCCAAGATGCGAAAGGACATTGATATGTACGGAGAACCTACCAAAAATATAATTACCAAACGTCAATGCGGAGAAAGACTGCTGAAAGAATATCTTGTCGGTATTCCCGCTTTGATAATATTTAATGTTTTGATCGCAATACTTCTTTTGGCGGCTATATTCACACCTTTTTTGCCGGCGATAATCATTTTCGGACTGTGTGCCGTGCTTATAGTGATAGGCGACGTGGATTATGCTATAAAGGCGATAAAGATCAAAAACGGCAAATTTGAAATAGAGAAAGTCAAGCTTATACGGATAGATACGGAATGGGTAAGAAGACGCAGAAAAAACAGCGAGATTACGGTTTTTTACTTCTTTGGCGGAGATCGCTACGAAATAAGCATAGCTGACGGAAATATAAAAGAGTATTCTGATATCGACGATGAATTTTATCTTATATGCGTAGGTAAGGGGAAGAGCAGGATAAAGGATATATATAACTGCCGTTTGTATGAGATAAAGCAGTAAGCTGACCTATTTACATTTTAATATATATTACATTGGGATTGCGTTTTCGTGTGACGAGGCGCAGTCTCATTTTTTTGCTAAAAATTTATAAATAAAGCAAATTGAAGTTTATCGGTGTGAGAAGTTTGCACAAATTCTGTATGGGAGTATATTATACTCCCGAAAACAAATGGTTTTAAACAACGTAACGGACTGTCGAGGACGCCAGTTCCTACAAAAAATCCATAATTGTTAGGTTTTATTGTCGCCTTACGGCGAGGAATATATAAACAAAATTCACCTTGCATTGTAGGGACTTGCGTCCTCGACAGTCCGTGAATACCAAATGAATTTAAGCAAACCAAACATGAGGATAATATCCCCCTATTACAAAACATCACACCGATAAATCAAAATTAAAATTTTTTAACCGTATATATGATATTATTATTTAAAAAAATCAAAAAAATTTTAAAAAAACTATTGACATTTTAAAAAAGTGTGGTATAATATAATCAAGAATGATTCTCAATAAGGACGGAGTATTATGAAACAACAAAGAAATACCCTGCAAAAGAGAATCGTTTCAGATGTCTTTTGCAGCATGAACAATCATCCATCTGCAGGAATGGTATATGAAGCGGTCAGGGAGAAATATCCTAACATCAGTCGCGCGACGGTCTATCGAATTCTCGCCGAGGCGGCTGAGGAGGGTAAGATCCTCAGACTGAAGCTGACGGACGGGAACGACCGATACGATATCACCACCAAAAAGCATTTTCACGTGGTGTGCAGAGTATGCGGACACGTTGCCGACGTTGAGACCGAGGTCGACGACGTTTCTATTACCGAGAAAGCGGAAGGGTACGAGGGCTTTCTACTTGAAGGTTGTAAACTCGAATTTGTAGGTGTTTGCGATAGATGTCGCAAAAATAATATCACAAAATAAAAAATTTATAAAAAGAAATGGAGAAATTAGTTATGGCAAAATGGGTATGTTCTGTATGCGGTTATGTTCACGAGGGAGACAGCGCTCCCGAAAGATGTCCTCAGTGTAAAGTTCCAGCAGAGAAGTTCAATAAGCAGGCTGAGGAGGGACTCACTTGGGCGGCTGAGCACGTTGTAGGCGTAGCACAGGGTGCTCCTGAGGATATTATGATGGATCTTCGCGCAAACTTCAACGGCGAGTGCACCGAGGTTGGTATGTATCTCGCAATGGCAAGAGTTGCAGCAAGAGAGGGTTACCCCGAGATCGCACTTTACTGGGAAAAGGCAGCTTACGAGGAAGCAGAGCACGCATCTAAGTTTGCTGAGCTTCTCGGTGAGTGCGTATCCACATCCACTAAGGAGAATCTCGCTGTAAGAGTTGCAGCAGAAAACG
>JAZNEM010000040.1:0-2251 GCA_045588595.1 Eubacteriales bacterium | reverse complement strand
GGAAACTATCTTTGGTAAAAAGTGTTTCCTTTTTCCTCATTTCCCTATAGTGTGTAATGAGATTGTGTGGCAACAATTAAGGGACAACACTTTTTCGTGCGTCTCTTAATTGGGGCGCACTTTTTATTTTTATAACATAATCAAAGGAGAAGCATTATGAAAGACCAAGAAAATTCGCGTTTGATATACAAAAGAGAATATGTGAAAAATTCAGATGATATAATTGACACAATTCCTCCGCTTAGCAAAGTCAAATTCAACAAAAGACACGCCAACCATCTGTTAAACGCAATAAAGGAAAATGAAATATTAAACGCTCTTAACGAGGACGACCGTGAGCGTATTACCAATATGTTCGTCCTTGCCGTCAACATTTCTTCTCTTACAGGCTCTATTTTAGAGATATATGTATTTAAAGAAGAACGCTATGCCGTTGTTGATATATCAAATGACTTTTTGGATCTGTTTTCCGATGCGATCGTATTATTAGGCGGCTTGTTTATTCAGGCAAGCGAGGTAGCCGTTCATACATATTCCGATGCTTATTTTGAAAATTACGCCACCTTATCACTTTATTTAGATTTTGAAAATGATTCTTCAAATGTAATAAATACGTTCAAAAAAATGCTTGAAAATACAGAAAAACAGAGTTGAGCAAAGCTCAACTCTGTTTTTTTCAATAATTCTCAACCACCGTTTTTATAACTGTATAAAAATTTTCAAAAGACTTCTTATTCATTTTTTCGTCGGGTGAATGAAGGTCGAGCACGACAGGACCGCAGGAAATTATATCTATATTCGGCACTGACTGCGAAATAATACCGCATTCAAGTCCCGCGTGAATAACCGTTGTATCAGGCTTTCTGCCAAAAAGCGATCCAAACGCGCGCGCGTATGCTTCTCTTACGTTTGACACGGGCGCGAACTTCCAACCTGGGTATCTGTTATAATGCTTTACTGACGCGCCGAGAAGAGATGCGTGATCGTCAAGCTCGCGGGCGGACGCGTCTATTCTCGATTCAAACGACGAGCGTGAGGAAAATATAAGTTTCGCGCCGTTTGCGCCGCAATTAACTATACCGAGATTACGCGACCACTCGACAAGTCCCTCAATGTCGTTATTCATTTCAAACACGCCGTTTCTGACCGTATGCATAAGAAAAACTATCTTCCTTGCGGTTTCGCTGTCGATACAAGCGACCTCGCGCTCATTCTCAATTTCGAGATTCAGCTCAAAATTCAAGTCGTCAGAGCTAAGTCCGTCGCGAAGCTCACGCGAAAGCTTTTCTATCCTGTCTTTAAGTATCTTTTCGTCAACAACAGTAACGGCCGCCTCGCACTCGCGAGGGATAGCATTGTCCTTCGTTCCGCCTTTCACACTCACAAGCTCTGTTTTCATATCCATTATCTCATAAAGTACTCTACCCATAAGCTTACAAGCGTTTGCTCTTCCCTTATCTATATCCTCACCCGAATGACCGCCAAACAGACCGCTTATGCGTATTTTCGCGATCTTTGCGCTTACTGTTTTTGGCTTCACGTCAAAGAAAAGGCTTGAACGCTGACCGCCGGCACAACCCGCAATGATCAACGATTCGTCCGCACTGTCCATATTTATCAGTCTGCGTGCTTTTATCTTCGAATAATCAAAATTGCTCGCACCGTCAAGTCCTACCTCCTCCGAAGCGGTAAACAGACATTCTATATCGGGATGAGCGGAAACTCCTCCGTCGAGAACGTAAAGCATTACCGCCACTGCCACGCCGTTATCCGCTCCAAGCGTCGTACCTTTTGCCTTTATCCAACCGTCCTCTTCGTAAAGATCTATAGGGTCACGCAAAAAATCATGCTCTACATCTGTGTTTTTCTCGCATACCATGTCAGTATGCCCTTGCAACAAGATAGGCTCGCGATCCTCACTTCCTTTAGTTGCCTGTTTCTTTATCAGAACGTTGTTGTATACGTCGCGATAGCAGTAGAGACCTCGTTCCTTTGCAAATCGCTCAAGATGATCGGCTATCCCCTTTTCATTGTAAGATCCGCGAGGTATCGCCGATATCTCCTCGAAATGTCTCATAAGCACAGGATACGCGAAATTTTTACATAAATTCATAAAATTCTCCTTGGTAAAAATGTAATACAAAACTAATACATGGCAAACAAATTGCGGTTTGTCGGTGAGAGTTAATCACGATTAACTCTCACCTCCGTCAACAAATCTTTTGCGGTTGCGTCCCGCAAATTTACGAGT
>JAZNEM010000039.1:0-2389 GCA_045588595.1 Eubacteriales bacterium | reverse complement strand
GATGAACTCCGTGAGCTTGCAATAGATAAGTCTAAAGTAGACGCTATTCCTCACCTCCACCGTCCTTGGATAGACGAGGCAAAGATCGCTTGTCCCAAGTGCGGTGCGGCAGTAACACGCGTAACTCAAGTCGGCGACGTTTGGCTTGACGCGGGTATCGTTCCTTTCTCGACACTCAAGTACCTGACCGATAAGGATTATTGGAAGCAGTACTTCCCCGCTTCTAACGTAATCGAAATGAAGGAGCAGATAAGACTTTGGTTCTATTCTATGCTCTTTATGAGTACCGTTCTTGTTGGCGAGCCTCCTTATGAGAGAGTAACCACTCACGGTATGGTAGTTTCCGAGGACGGAAGCAGATTCTCGAAGACAGGCTTTATGATAAGATTTGACGAGGCGGCAGACATTATAGGTGCTGACGCATCAAGATATATTTACTCCTCCTCCTCTACCTCTACCGACGTTCGCTTCGGCTTCAACCTTGGCGACGAGGCAAAGAGAAAGCTTCTCGCGTTCTGGAATCTCGAGACCTTCTTTGCTACCTACGCGGATATCGATAATGTAAAGATAGACCTTTCGAAGCTCGACGTTAAGAAGCTCAATCCTATCGACCGTTGGCTCGTTATCAAAACGAATCAGTTTATCAAGGACGCTACAAAGTATATGGACGACGCATCTACCCGTGAGGTGATCGCTTACTTTGAAGCATTCGTAAACGATATCTCTAACTTCTACGTTCGTGTTAACCGCGCTCGTTTCTGGAGTACCGATTGCTCCGAGGATAAAATGAACGCTTACAGCGTACTCTTCTACGCTATAAAGACCATCACTCAGGTAATGGCTCCTATCGTTCCCTTTATCACCGAAACGACATGGCAGAGATTTATTAAGAGATATTCCGACGAGAGCGCTATCTCGGTATTCCTTACCAGCTATCCCGCCGTTGCTCCCGAATTCGATATCAACGACGACAAGATACTCTCTGACGTTGAAAAGGCTCGTGATATAATTTCTCTCGGACTTAAGCTCAGAAACGAAAAGCAGATCAAGATCCGTCAGCCTCTCTCTACTATTTACGTTGACGCAAGTGAGGAAAATCACAGTGCTATCGAGACCTTTGGCTCTGTCATCATGAGTGAACTCAATATCGGTGAGATCAAGGAGCTCGCTGACACAAGCGCGCTTGAATCTAACTTCCTCACCGTAAACTTTAAGGTTGCGGGACGCGTTCTTAAGAACCGCGCAAATGACGTAAAGGCTTACCTTGCAACGCTTGACGGAGAAGCGCAGCAGAAGCTTTCTGATGACGTAAAGGCAGGCAAGAGCATTTCTGTTCTCGATATAGAAAATATCGAGCCCGACGTATTTACCGTCAACTCACAGGCAGCAGAACATATCGCTATTTACAAGAATAACGATTCGTTCGTAGCTATTGATACGACCATATCCGAGGAGCTTGCACGCGCGGGTATCCTTCGTGATATCGTCCGTCAGTGTCAGGTATTCCGTAAGACCGCGGGCTTTGACGTAAGCGACAGGATCTATATCTCCTTTGAGACAGATTCCGAACTTATCAACAGTATCGTTGAGGAAAAGAAGGATTCGCTTTGCCACGACCTTCTCGCTACGCTCTCCGCTCCCACGAACGTTGAGTTCACGGGAACTATCGACCTTGACGGAACTGTTATCACCGTTAAGCTTCAGAGACAGTAATCTAATTACAAAAAGACCTTTGGATTTAGAGCGTCACTCTAAAGGACAGTTTTGCAAGAATACGGTATATCGCGAAAGAGGTATGCCGTATTTTTGTATTTGCACACATAAATGCAGTGCTTCGTCTGTATTAACTAAAGACTACAACAAAATTACGGTTATTTTGCTATGCGAAAAGTCCGTACAAACCAAAGACGCCCTCTGGGAGGGAGCTGGATTTTGCGGAGCAAACTTGCCGTCGAGCTTGCGAGACAGGCAGCCTGAGTACCTCTCTCTATTTTTGTTGACAAAAAAATGTATTTATGATATAATTATAAAAATACAATTTGTTGGGAGAAAAGATATATGGCAACTTTCACATCAATTATTGAGGATATAAAGGACCTTTCGAGTTTTTCTGAAAAAACAAGTTTTTTGACAGTAATTCTAAATTTTTTTCAAGATAAAAAGGTAAAAATCAAACTTGAAGACAAAAAAGAACTCTCTGCTTTTGCATTTGAGGAAATAAACAAACTTATTGCATTGATTCCAACAATCCAAACATACAAAGAAAAAGACGAAATTTTCGGATATGAGGATAACCTTCTCGGGATTGTTATGTTTTGCCACGCCTCACCCGCAGAGATCAGCGAAACGAATTTGAATAATATAAAAACGCTGGCGGCACTTGTTGATA
>JAZNEM010000038.1:0-2148 GCA_045588595.1 Eubacteriales bacterium | reverse complement strand
TCCTGAAAAGGATTTATCGTGTAGCCGTTATGACTATGCAAAACCTTGTTTTAGAAAGTTTTTTGAGGGAGTTTGAGGGAACTTTTTTTCAAAAAAGTTTCCTCATCGCGTCCCCCCGACAAACCGCAATTTATTAACTTTCAATATTTAACGCAATGTGGGATTCAATTAAAGGTGTCCGATGTAAGAACGTCGGACACCTGAAAAAGTCAGAATTTGATAGGATCAGTCATTAGCGTCTGATATCTCCGCAACTGGAGTGCTGTCCTCAATATCTCTGCCGAGATCCTTGTTCATCTTTGCGAGGGTCTTCTTGTTGAGGTTGTAGATAAGAGCAAGTCCGATAAACTGCATTACAGCCGAGACCATGTATGTAGCGGCAACGATATATCTCATGTTGACCGCAACGTTCCACGCCTGATTTCCTTCGTCCGCACCGACGTAGCCAAACGCTACCATTATAACGAGAACGAGAGAGGGGCCGATACCCTGTGCAAGCTTACGGAAGAATGAGTGGAGCGAGTAAACAGTACCTTCCTCGCGAGTGCCGAACTTCCATTCGTTGTAGTCGATAGCGTCACCCATCATAGCCCACGATACAGTGGAATAGATTCCAAGACCGAGGGAGAAGATAAGCTGACATACGATATAGATAACGAGGTCAAGATTTGTGTTGTTCGGGGTAATGATAAACAGACCGAAAGCGGCAACTATCGAAACGATAGAACCAAACGTAGCAAGCTCCTTTTTACCGAATCTCGCAACAGCTTTTCTTGCAAGGGGAGTGAAGACTACTATCGGTATCATAGCAAAGAGCTGAACGATACCCGAGATCTGAACGTTCTTGAAGTAGGACTGGAAGATAACGGTAACAGCCGTAGCCGCGCCCTGCATACCGATAAACATACCCATAGCGGCAACGGTAGCGCCGACTGCGGGACGGTTCTTTATAAAGTTTCCGAATGCCTTGAAAACGTTGAACTTTGGAGCGTCTTCCTTGAGCTCAACCTCGGTGTCAACACGTATCTCGGTATTTCTTATCATAAACTGGAAGCAGATAAATCCGAGAACGCCCATGATGAGAGCCGCGATGAATACTCTTTCACCGATAAGGTTGTTGTCCTTGTCGTAGATGATAAAGGGAAGTATTACCATAGGAAGCATATTTCCGAATATCGAACCGATAGAACGCCAAGCAGAAAGAGAAGCTCTATCCTTGACATCGTTGGAGATAAGCGAGAGGAGAGAGCCATAGGGAACGTTTGCGACGGTATAGAATGCGTCCCAAACAACGTAGCCTGCTATAAAGATAATGAATTTAGCCCAAACGGGAGCGTTCGGGAAGGGAAGGAAGCAGCAAGCTCCGCCGACTATAAGACCGATAGAACCAAGCCAGATGTACGTGAGAAACTTGTTTCTCTTGTACTTGCGCTTATCGGAGTCTATGATAGAGCCTATAAGCGGGTCGTTGATAGCGTCGCATACCTGAACTATTATGAGAAGAAGTGCGTACCAGAGGTCCATACCCATGAACTGTGTCCAGAATATAGACATAGTGCTCTTGAGCGCAAAGCTCATGTTACAGCCAAGGTCTCCTGCGGCATACGCAATACTGTCGCGTATACCGAATTTGCGATGCCCTGCGGCATCTAACTTTTTTTCTTTTTTCATATAAACCTCCATTATTAGTTGTTTTAATTATATAACAAACATGAAGAAAAGTCAAGTATTTTGTTTAAAAATAACAAAAATTAACAACAATTATATAAAAATTGTGAAAAATATTAGTATAAAAAATAACCTTGCGGAATTCGTTATCTGCAAGGTTTGGATTCTGGAAAATATTTTTGAAATATTGACAAAGCGTTTTAAACAAGGTATAATTAAAAGCGAAAGGTATCTTTTTAAAAGAAGATAATTTGCCAATTAAGAAAGAAGATTTTTTATGAGAGAAATAAATGCAGCATTGATCACCGAAACTGTAAAGAAGCTTTGCATAGAAGCAAACTGCCATCTTCCAAGTGATATCAGATCTCGCATATCCGAATTTTGCGATAAAGAGCCTTGGGATCAGGCAAAGGAGATACTTGAGCGTATCATTGAGAACTATGAGATAGCCGACGAAAGAGAACAGCCTATATGTCAGGA
>JAZNEM010000037.1:0-11338 GCA_045588595.1 Eubacteriales bacterium | reverse complement strand
AATACTGTCGGGAGGCTCTATTGGTACTCACGTTCAGATGGGTATTGGTGACGGAGTTATTCCCACGATACTTAATCAAGATATCTACGATGATGTTTGTATTATAAAGGACGAAGAAGCGATTCAAGCTTCAAAGGACCTTGCGTCAAAAGAGGGGATAATGTGCGGTATCAGCAGCGGAACGAACGTTGCCGCTGCAATGAAGCTTGCCAAAAAATTAGGAAAGGGCAAAACGGTCGTAACCGTTCTTCCCGATACAGCGGAGAGATATTTCTCAACTCCGTTGTTTGAATAAAATTTCATCGATGCGTTTTTTATAAATGTATTTGCAGAAATCGGCAGAGATATTGTTTTCTCTGCCGATTTTGTGTTATAATGGATTGGGTGATAAAAATGGAAAAAGAATTGCCGAAACGAAAAGATACCAGATTAAAGGGATTTGATTATAGTAAAACAGGTTCATATTTTATAACGATTTGCACGCAAAATAGGCGATGTATCTTATCTCGAATTGTAGGGACAGGCGTCCTCGGCTGGCCGCAAATCGAATTAACAAGCTACGGAGAAATAGCAGATAAATATATCAAACAATTAAATGATTTTTATGACTATATATCGGTGGAAAGTTATGTAATAATGCCTAACCATATCCATCTTTTGTTGTTTGTTAAAGAAAATAGTAAAACTTCCGAAAACGGACAGTCGAGGACGCCTGTCCCTACAAATATTGAGAGAGCGAATAGCGTTTTTTCGCAATTCATATCTACATTTAAGCGTTTTTGTAATAAAGAATACGGAGAAAATATTTGGCAGCCACGCTCCAATGACCATATAATCCGAAACCGTGAGGATTACGAAGAACATCTTCGATATATCTACGAAAATCCGATGCGTTGGCAATTTGATAAATTATATACGGAAGAATAGGAACAGGGGCTTTGCCTTGCTTGTTTGTAATACAAATGTGAAATTTACAATAAAACAGAACGATAAATAAGAATTTGCAGGTGACTTAATATGCTTTTTATAGGAGTTTTTCTTTGTGTTGTTATTGCTGTTGTTATTGGTACTGTTATACCTAAAAAAGAAAATTACAACAAACTTGATAAGATAGGATTTATATTCAATGTTGTTCTTTCTGTTTTTTATATACCAATGTCATTGTTTGGTATATTTTCCACTTTTGTTGCCGATAGTATGTTTATGTATTCCGAAACCATTCGAAAAATCATCGAACTTATGATTAATATTGGTATAGCTATGCCTTTTGTTTCTATATTATGTATAGCACTTTCAGTTATTTTTCGCAAAAACGGGAAACGAATTTTAAGTTTTACAATTCAGTTTATCCCTTTAATGCTTTTTGTTATTATGATTGTAATCTTTGAATTGGTAAGCAATATCCAAGTGTAATTAAGTACTAAACTCTAATTAAATAAATAGCTCCCCGACAGATTTTCAAAATCTGTCGGGGTATCTTCATAATTAGGAGAAGTACTTTTCAACGCGTTTTTTGCTTTTATTATGTTTGTTTTTTTGTGTATTTTTATCTTTTTTTCGTGCAATTTTGTCTTTTTTGGTTGACAAGGATATGCTATTGTGATAAAATTGTAATGATATTTAATTAAAACAAAAAGGAGAAGAGCATGAAAAAAATGTCGGCTTTGAAAATAATACTTATAGCTTTGATAAGCCTTGTTGCGCTTATTGCCCTCGTGCTTATCGGCGCGATAGGATATTTCAGACTTTCGGTCGCTTCCTATTATTCGGCGTCAAAAAAAGAGTTTGTTATCCCCGATATCAGTGATGATTTTGTTCCTCAAGGAATACATTACGACAAGGCGAGCGACAGCTTTTTTATCACGGGATATTCAAACGTAAACGAGGCTTCTCCTGTTTACATAGTAAATAAACAAAATAGTGGTGAAAATTACAAAACGGTAAAGCTTGCCAATGAAGACGGAAGTGACTTCAAGGGGCACTCGGGAGGCATTGCAATAGCGGGAAATTATGTATATATTGCAGGTGGAGACGATAGATGCCTTTACGTGTTTTCTTGTGATGAAATGTTCAACGCCAAGGACGGTGAAAAGGTCGTTTGCAAGGGGCAGTTTTCAACTAAATATTCGGACTCTGATTACGTTGACGTATCTTGCGTTTCGGTGGTTGGAAACAGAATCATTATTGGTGAATTTTACAGAGAGCCGAAGTATCCCACACTCGACAGCCATAAGATGACAACAAATGGCGGTGACTATAATCAAGCACTTGCCGTTGCGTTCGAGTTATCCTCGGAAGCGGAGTTCGGAATAGCACCCAAACCCGTTTGCGCGTATTCCTTGCCCGATCACGTACAGGGAATGTATTTTACCGATGAAAAGATATATCTTTCCACCTCTTACGGCACGAGCTTTTCGCACATTCTTGAATATGACGTATCGCGTGTTAACGAATCGAAAATAAAAGTTCTCAATACGGAGACAAAGCTTTATGAGCTTGACGGTTCTTCACTTTCTTACGATTATAAGATAGCGCCTATGTCCGAGGAGATAGAAATAGTTGACGGCAGACTTTACGTCATGTGCGAGTCGGCATCGAACAAATACATTTTCGGAAAGTTTACGGGCGGTAAGTGGTGCTATTCAACAGAGCTTGAAAAAATGAAAAAATAAATAATAGGAGATATACAATGAAAAATTTTGAGACCTTTGGCGTAATGATAGATATGTCAAGAAACGCTGTTATGAGTATGGACGGACTTCACAGATTTTTGCCCCTTTTGAAGAAAATGGGATATAATTGCGTAATGCTCTACACCGAGGATACTTATGAAGTAGACGGCGAGCCTTATTTCGGATATATGAGAGGTAGATACACAAAGGCGGAAATGAAAGAGATAGATGCTTTTGCGGCTTCTTTAGGTATGACCGTAATTCCTTGTATACAGACTCTCGCCCATCTTAACGCTATCTTCCGCTGGGATAAATTTCCTAAAGATTGCGACGATATCCTTCTTACCGATGACGAACGCACGTATGAGCTTATAGACCGTATGTTTTCCACTCTTTCGGAGTGTTTTGCTTCGCGCAAGATACACGTAGGTATGGACGAGGCGCACATGCTCGGCAGAGGAAAGCACCTTGATATCCACGGTTATGAGACGGTAAACGATATAATGAAACGCCATCTTGAAAAGGTCGTTGAGATAGCTAAAAAATATGATTACGAGGTAATGGTCTGGTCGGATATGTATTTCAGACCTTGGAATGACGGTAAATACGTTGCTCCTAAATGCAAAATGCCCAAGGAGGTAGTGGACTCCGTACCCGCGGAGGTCATTCCTGTATATTGGGATTATTATCAGAGCGAAGAAAAAATATATAGCGATATGATAGAAAATCACAAGCAGCTCTCAAACAAAACTTGGTTTGCGGGCGGCGCGTGGAGCTGGTACGGTATGATACCTTTCAACCGCTTTACCTTGGAATCGATGATCCCCGCGCTCAACGCTTGTAAAAAGCATAAAATAAAGAACGTAGTTATGACTATGTGGGGAGACGACGGAGCGGAATGCTCACACTTCTCACAGTTGCCCTCCTTGTTCTACCTTGCCGAGTACGCAAAGGGCAACAGAGATGAGGAAAAGATAAAGGCTAAGTTCAAGAGACTTGTAGGAATAGACTTTGACGAATTCATGAATATAGACTGTCCAAATGATGTTATCGCTTATAAGGGCGGCAGACCCCGCAATCCCTCCAAATATATGCTTTATTCCGATTACTTTAACGATTTTCTCGACTATACTATCAAAGAGGGTGTTGGAGCAAAGTATGAGGAATACGCAAAGCAGCTTCACGCAACGTCAAAGAAGAGCCGTAAATACGGATACGTATTTGATACCGCCGCAAAGCTTTGCGATGTCCTCGCGATAAAGTACGAGCTTGGCTTGCGTACGAGAAAAGCATACGAGGCAGGCGATAAGGCAGAGCTTATGCGACTTGCGAAAAATGAGTACGTTAAGGTCGCAAAGCTTATCGATATTTTTGGAAGAGCCTTTGAAAAGCAGTGGTTTGCGGACAATAAGCCTCACGGCTTTGACGTTCAGGATCACCGCATAGGAGCGCTTATCCGCCGTACCGATGCTTGCCGCAGAAGGATCCTCGATTACACGAGCGGAAAGATAGATCGAATAGAAGAGCTTGACGAAGTGCTTCTGCCGTATCGTGAAAAAGGAGAGAGCATAACGTTAAACAGAATTGCTTTGAATACCACCTGCAACATACCTTATATGGGAGCTACAATAGTTTAATATTAAATAAAAAACATGACCTGAATCTTGCGAACAAATTCAAGTCATGTTTTTTGTTTTTAATGCTTTTTCCAAGCAAAAGGAGAGAGGAATATTATCATAGGCATTATTTCAAGACGACCTATGAGCATGTTCAAGGACAGGAGAATTTTAGAAAAGTAAGAAAATCCCGCAAAGTTACCGGCAGGGCCGACCTCGCCAAGTCCCGGTCCTATATTGTTGATACACGCAAGCGTGGCGGTCAGATTTGTTTCCAACCCGAAATTATCTATTGAAATAAGAAGAGTAGTAACAACAATTATGGTAACATATATAGCAAGGTAACCTGTGGCGGCGTGGCGAGTACGTGTATCTACGGTATCTCCGTTCATTTTTATTACGTTTACGGAACGCGGACGGAGAATTTTGCGTATTTCGCTTATCATAGTTTTAAAAAGGATGAGTACACGGGATATTTTTAGACCGCCCGCGGTAGAGCCGGCGCAAGAGCCGACTACCATAAGTCCTACGAGCAGGGTCTTTGAAAAGCTCGGCCACAAATTAAAATCTGCGGTAGAAAATCCCGTTGTTGAAATAATGGTTGCGACCTGAAAGAAGGAGCACCTTATGCGTTCGGATAAAACTCCCCCCATTTTTGTAAAGGTGTCTATTGATATGGCAACGGTCGATACTGCAACTATAATAAGAAAAGTACGAAGCTCCTCGTTTTTTATAACGTCTCTCCAACGCTTTATAAGAATAAAGAAATAAATGTTGAAGTTTACTCCGAAAATGACCATAAATATAGCTATGACCCACTCGGCAGCGGGATTGTTATATCCGCCGATAGATTTGTTTAATACCGAAAATCCACCCGTTCCCGCGGTGGCAAACGAGTTGACAGATGCGTGATACAAATCCATTCCGCAAAGCATCAGTATGGCTATCATTATAAGCGTTAAAACGAGATAGATAGCGTAAAGGATAAGCGCGGTCTGGCGCATTTTAGGTACGAGCTTGTCTTTAGTAGGTCCTGGGACTTCGGCACGCATAAGGTAGATAGCTTGACCGCCCGTTGAAGGAAGAAGTGCCAACATAAACACAAGCACTCCCATACCGCCTATCCAATGCGTAAAGCTTCTCCAAAAGAGTATTCCCATGCGAGACGGGCCTTCAATGACCGTCATTATAGACGCTCCCGTCGTTGTAAAGCCCGAGACAGTCTCAAAGAGGGCATCGATATAATTGGGAATAACACCGCTGAAAACGAAGGGAAGTGCTCCGAACGCTGACATAAGTATCCAGGCGGAAGCCACGCAGACGAAGCCGTCTTTGGTGTATATCTTCATGTTCTTGGGCTTGAAAATTATCAACGGAATAGAAACGGCAAGAATTATAGCTATTGTGAAAAGGAAGGGAAGCGCGCTTTCTCCGTATATAAGCGCCACCAGCATAGGCAATAAAAGGAGTGCGGCTTCTATCATTAAAATGACACCTAAAAGGTATCCTATCATACGGTAATTCATTATTTCAAGATATCCTTAAGGTCTTTCATTTGTCCCTCGGTCGCGATAACGATAACGGTGTCACCCGTGCTGATGATATCGTTACCACCGGGGATAATTACCTTGTCGCCGTGAACTATACAAGCAATAAGAATACCAGAACGAAGCTTTAGATCCTTCAGAGGAACGTTTGTTATTCCGTCGATGTTGTCTTTTATAATAAATTCAAGAGCTTCAACTTTGTCCTGCATGAATTTGTGCAGAGATTCTATTTCAAATCCCTTGGCGTTATCCATTGATCTTACGTAGCGAAGTATGAGGGCGGCGGTAGAAGCTTGGGGGGAAACTATGCTCTCAAGCTTCATGCTCTTGAAAAGTTCGGCATATCCGATAGAATTTATGCGCGTGATTATCTTTTTTGTATTTTTTGTTTTTGCGTATATAGAAATGATGGCATTTTCCTCATCCGAGTCGGTGAGAGCTAAAAAGGCATCGGTTTTTTCAAGTCCCTCCTCAAGAAGAAGCTCTTGCTTCGTTCCCTCGTCGCATATAACGGTGCAAGGAAAATCCTCTGCGAGCTCATTGCATTTTGCACGGTCGGGCTCAATAACGGTAGAGCGCATCTTACTTTTTTGCATAAGGCTTTCAAGGTAGTAAGTGGTTCTTCCTCCTCCGATTATAAGAACGTTCTTGACAGGGTCTTTGTATGCACCTATAGCCTTGAAAAATTTTGTTATTTCTTCGTCGGGCGCGGTAACGCAGATGATATCTCCCGCGTTTAACATGAAGTAACCCGAGGGAATGTGTACCTTACCGTCGCGTAAAACACTGCAAACGAGGAAGCGAGTGTTCAAGCGATTTCGAAGCTCGTTAAGAGTACTTCCGCAAAGAGCAGAATTTTCCGCTATCATAAGCTCCGCAACCTCGACTCTTCCGTGACAGAAGGTATCGAGCTTTGCGGCTGCAGGGAAGCGAAGCATTCTGTAAAGTTCTTTTGCTACGGCATATTCGGGATTTATCGTAAGTGAAAGGTTCATCTCATGCTTCATAAGCTGCATAAGCTCGTTGTATTCGGGATTTCTTACGCGAGCTATCGTATGGTCAGCTCCGAGCTTTCGCGCTGCGGCACAGCAGAGAATATTGAGCTCGTCGCCCGAAGTAACGGCAATAAGCAGGTCAGCGTTTTCCGCACCTGCTTTGCGAAGTACCGATATTTCCGCACCGTTTCCGAGAACTCCGAAAACGTCGTATGTATTCGATACTTCGCTTAACGCCTCGTAATCCGTGTCAATAACGGTTATATCATGCCCCTCTCCCGCAAGACGAGCGCATATTGATGAGCCGACAGTACCGACTCCAATGATTATTATTTTCATATATTTCCTCCAAAACAAAGGTTTGGGAACTCACTTTTTATTATTATATCACCTTTTTTTGAATTTTGCAATATTTTATAAAATCTTATTAAAAAATGAGTTCATGTTAAAACAAATTGCGGTTTATCGGGGGAGTTTGAAATATAAAAAATGGCGAGAATAAAAGTAAACGATTAGGACAAGAGGCTTCTCCAGCGGAGAAGCTGTCACCGAAGGTGACTGATGAGGAGAGCAAATTACGTATAAACTAAATGGTGATCTCCTCATCCGTCTTTTGCTTCGCAAAATCCACCTTCTCCGCTGGAGAAGGCTATTGGTGAAAACTGTTTCATTCGTACGTAGCCATTTCGTCAAATCAAACCCACCGACAAATCAAAATTTGAAGCAGACAAAACGGCTACACAATAAATTCTTTTCAGGAAAGTTTTTGAGGGGTCAAGGGGAACTTTTTACAAAAAGTTCCCCTTGCGCGTCCCCGATGAATCAAAATTTGAATATTTAACATACTAAAAAATGACAGGCATAAAAATAATCGGTCTGCTCAAAATTGAGCAGACCGACAGTAAATATCCTATCAACCGAGGGGCTTATAAGAATCGTTCTGATCGCCGAAATCAGCAACGCCCCAAAGCTTTGCGACTGTTTTGGGTATCTGCGTGTTTTCTACTGTTTTTCCGTTAAACAGTTCAGCTCCCGCGCCGTGCGCAAATACGGGGACGTATTGGCTTGAGTGTGAGCCACTGCCATAAGTAAAGCTTCCGTTTGAGTTAGGAAGAAGATTACCTGTTTCATGGTCAGCGGTTATGATAACGAGCGTATCGGGATTATAGAATGCATATTCCATAACAATACCGATCACCTGATTAAAACGAACAAGCGTATGGAAAGCCTCGGTTGCGTTGTTGCTATGGCAATGCTTATCTATATATGCTTCCTCGTACATCATAAAGAAACCTTTTTCATTTTCGGAAAGAGTTTTGAGTGTGTTGTTGACTTTGCGTTGTATGTGTCGAACGCCCATTTCGTCATAAACGTTGTAGTTGCACTCTATTATAGTTCCGATATCATTCTTGAGCTTTGCTTGATCCGCAAGTATTCCCGAAGAATCGTTTCTGTCTGAAACGTGCGCGGAGAATCCGCCCGGTGTTGCGCCCGTCGATGCTTCGGTAGACATTACCGCGGTGGATTTTCCAAGAGAAGCGGCAAGCTCGGTGAATGATTTTATGTCCTGTTTGTATTTGTTTTGACCGACGTATCCGTTGATGGTCTTATAGCCCGAGGAAAGAGCGGTGGCTGAAGCCGCGCTATCGGTAGTACCCGAAAGCGAGTTTGTACGTGCGAAGCCTTGGCTTTGAAGCATATATCCGTAAAAAGTCTTTTCACCATCGCTGTAATTTGCTGGGAGATTATCCTTTACGTTGAAAATGTCGAACAGTTTAGTCTGATAAAGACCCATTCCGTCGCCGATAAGAAGGATATAATTATTTGCTTTTTCTGCTACGATAGGTTCGCAGACCGTTTCCGTAGTAGGAACGTTAGATTCGAATTTTTCTCCTGTAATATAAGTTTCAACAAAGAAGTAAGCCGCAGCCGCGATAACGAAGTAATCGCCCTCAAGAGCAACGCTTCCGCTATCGGCAAGCAGAGCAAATTGAGTCTTTTGCGTGTTTGCGTCAAGCTTTTCGGAGATTCTTCTGGTCGTTTCGCCAACGACTATCTCGTTTGCTTTCTTTTCCGATGTGTCATTATTGACCGAAAGTTCAAGTCCCGTACGTTCTTTTATTTCAGACTTTATGTATTCCGCTGCGCGCTGGGAATAATCCACGTCATTCTTACCGTAAACTATCGAATATTCTGAAAGCTTTGTGCCGTTAAGATATGCGGCATCGGGAGCTTTTTCTGTGTTTTGTTGCACCGATGGGGTTTCGGAGTTGGTGTTGGTTTGAGTTTCAACAGGCTCTTTGCCATTATCAAGACAGCCTGTAAACGCAAGTAAAAGCGAGAGAATAAGCAACAGGGAAATGATTTTTTTCATAAGTGTTTTTCTCCTTTTTGTTTTAATATTTTAAAGCTCTATCAGATTTTTGGGACTTTTTGTAAAATTTCTTACCAAACCATCGTGGTCTATCGCTATCATATCTTCAATACGAACGCCGAATCTTCCTTCAAGGTAGATACCGGGCTCGACTGTTACAACGTGACCGCGTTCAAGGTACGAATCGTCCTTTGCGTGTGGAGAGAGCGAGGGCGACTCATGAATATAAAGACCGACACCGTGACCGAGAGAGTGACCGAAATTGTCACCGTATCCCGCGTTTTTGATGATATCACGAGCAAGGGCATCCGCGTCTCTGCATAACATCCCCTCGCAAATATTTTCGAGAGCGTACTCCTGTGCCGAAAGAACGGTGTTGTAGACCTTTTTCATTTCATCGTCTGCGCGTCCGATACAAACAGTACGCGTCATATCCGAGCAATATCCGTCAAATTTCGCTCCAAAATCCATTGTGAGAAATCCGCGGCGCAGTTTTACTTTGGACGGTACTCCATGCGGAAGCGAGGAAGCCGAACCCGAAACCGCTATCGTTTCAAACGCGATGCCGTCAGCCCCCATTTTTCGCATAAAAAACTCAAGCTCCAAGGCAACGTCTGTTTCCGTAACGTCGGGTGAGATAAAGCCTAATATATGCTCGAAAGCCGCATCGGTCATACTTTGCGCTTTTGAGATCTTTTCAAGCTCTGCGGACGTTTTCTTTCTTCGGAGCGCTTGTATCAGAGCCGAAGCGCCCGATATAAGCTCGCAGGAAAGCGTATCCGAAAAACGCTTATGCTCGGCTACCGACATGCTTTCGTCCTCAACAGCAAGTTTTTTTATGTTTCTTGCCGAGACAAGCTCGGATATAGCATTTATGCGAGTACCTTTGGGGCAAAGGATCTCAAAATCCTTTACGGTGTTTTTTGCCGCCTCGACGTATCGCGAGTCGGTTATAAGAAACGCGTAGTTTTTCTCGATAAGGAGATAGCCGTCAGAAAAAACGAAGTCGGAAAGATATCTGCAATTAAGCTCCGAGGAAACGAGGATAGCGTCAGCTTCGAATGTTTCAAGCTTTTCTTGAAGTCTTTTCAGCGCGCTCATATATTGCCATCCTTTTCCGCAAGCCACGTGTTTTTCATATATAATGCATCCTCTGCCATCGTACCTGCCGATTCGCAGATTATTCTAGGGCAAACGCCCTCGCGCACTATTGCCTCCGCAAGAGGCTCAAAGTTCGGACCAAAAACAGTATCCTCAAAGGTCAAATGCTTTTTCTCACCTGCGTTTGTGTATTCTATTTTTGAAAAATGGCAGTGGAGATTGTATGCGTATTCGTCGCCAAGTGTATTCGCTATGCGGTCGAATATCGCGCGGTAGCTGTCGCGGTCGGTAAAATAGTTGCCTATATTTCGGGCATTCAGATGTCCGAAATCGACGACAGGGTGATAAAGCGGAGATAGCTTGCATAGTGTCAAGACCTCGTCAAGTGTGCCGAGTTGATTTATCTTTCCCATTGTCTCAAGACCCATACGGATAGAGGTGTTTCCGTTTACCTCAAGATTTTTTACAAGGGTATCCGAGGCGAGAGCCATAGCTTCTTCTCTCGTTATTTTAGCCGCACTGCCCGTGTGTATAACTATCGTATCAGCATTCAGCGCTTCTGCCGCGGAAAGCGATCTTGAGATGTAGTCTATGCTTTTTAAACGCTTTTCTTCAACCACTCCCGAAAGAGAGATAAAGTAGGGCGTATGCAAGGACATGAGAATACCGTTCTTTTTTGCTTCCTCGCCTATTTTTTTGAGTGTGGCCAAACCTGCGGTAAGACCATTTCCAGCTTGATATTCATAGGCGTCAAGTCCTCTCGCTTTCAGCCAAGCGGGTGCTTGAAGCGTACTTTTGAAGCCCTCGTTGTAAAAGCTTTCGCTGTTACCGCCGGGTCCAAATGTTGCGTGATCTATTTTCATAAAATTCACCTCTTGATCAATATTTCGGCCATTTCGGGAAAGACCCGTCGCCGTGATTTTTTTTGCGGAACTTTTTTACAAAAGGTCTTTCAATGGCGCGTTTTACCTTGTAAAAAGCATTGGTTTTGTCCTTTATCGGAGGAACGATAATGGAGGGAAGTCCCAAATTG
>JAZNEM010000036.1:0-12655 GCA_045588595.1 Eubacteriales bacterium | reverse complement strand
AAAAAAAGTTCCCTCAAACTCCCTCAAAAAACTTTCTAAAACAAGGTTTTGCATAGCCATAACGGCTACACAGTAAATTCTTTTCAGGAAAGTTTTTGCGGAGCTTTTTTCAAAAAGCGACATCGCATCCCCCCGATAAATCAAAATTTGAAGTCACACTGTATAAAAAAGCAAGTGTCATTTACTCAAATAATCGATAACCGTTTGCATTTCGGGGGTTATCCATTTATCGCGGTGGTAAAGGACCTGCTGCCACAGCTCAATGTCAAAATCCTTGACAGAGAGCCGAGCAAGCTCGCCTGCGCGCACGCCCTTTTCGGTTACGTAATCGGGAAGGAAGGAAAGCCCCGCGCCCTCTTTTATGAGGTCGCATATGAGGTCTGCACTTCCTATTTCAAGAACGGGAGATACTTCGAGCGACATTTTTGCGAGCTTTTCGTCAAGCATTCTTCGGTAGCTCATACCTTTTTCGGTAAGAATAAACGGAAATTCCAAAAGGTCGTTTATTTCAAGATATGTAGCCTCGGTAAGCGGAGAGGAAGCCGAGCAAACGAAATGAGCGCCAAGCTTTGATTCGCTTGAAACGACGTAAGACATGTTGTAGATATGCGTATCGAGCGTACATACGATATCCGCATCATTATGGTCAAGGAGTCGGAAAAGTTCGTCCGTTCCGGCGGTCGTTATTTTTAGAGAGATATTTTTGTGTCTTCTGCGGAATTCGGAAAATTTCTCTACTATCATAGGTCCAAGGAGCGAGTCAGCCATTGCTATACGTATAATGCTTTTGTTTCTTTTGCTTTTTATCGCCTCTGAGGACATCTCGTTAGCAATACGACATATGCTTTGCGCATAATTGAGAGCCTCGCGCCCCTCTTCTGTCAGAGAAACGGTGTGTCCTATTCTGTCAAAAAGGCGTACGCCAAGCTCTTCCTCAAGCTGACGTATTTGAAAAGAAACGGTTGGTTGAGAGTAGCCAAGACGCTCGGCGGCTTTTGTAAAGCTTGAAAGCTCCGAGACTTGAATAAAGGTATTTAAACTGCGCAGATCCATAAGAAACCTCTCATAAATATTATCAATGCTTTTTATAAAAACAATCAATTTGACAAATGCTTGTGTTTATTATATAATATAATCAATAAAAAATCAAGAGGTAAATTGAAATGTCTGAAATTTTTTTATCGATAGTATCTGCTATCTACAACATCTTTTGGGGTGATTGGATACATATTCCGCTTCCAAACGGCACGACTCTTAATATTTCACTGCTTGTTGTGATACTTATTCCCGTCGGTATTTACTTTACGATACGTACGGTATTTTTACCGATAAGAATGTTTCCCGAGATGCTTCATCTGACACTTGAAAAAGGAGATAAAAAGGGAGGAGCACTTTCGGGATTTCAGGCTCTTATAGTTTCCACGGCTACTCGCGTTGGTATGGGTAATATGGTCGGAGTAGTTGCGGCGGTCGCTATCGGCGGTGCGGGCGCGGTATTCTGGATGTGGATAACAGCGCTTATCGGTGCGGCTACCTCGTTCGTTGAGGCAACTCTCGCACAGATGTATAAGGAAAAAGACCCGCTCTATGGCGGATACCGCGGAGGTCCTGCGTATTATCTGCATGCTCTTTTTGCAGGAAAGAACAACAAAAAGAGCGTTGTAAGACGTATAATACCGATACTTTTCGCTATTTCGGGACTTATCTGCTGGTGCGGAGTCAGTCAGGTCGTCAGTAACTCGGTAACGGATGCGTTTAAGAGCGCGTTCAACGTTCCGCCTATTATAACGACGGTAGTTATAGTCGCACTTGCGGCAGTTATCGTTTTGCGTAAAAACATGACGGTAAAGGTACTTGATATCATGGTTCCGATAATGGCTGGCGTTTATTTTATTGCCGCTATCGTTATTATCATAATGAATGCGGGTGCGCTTCCGAGCGTATTTAAGCGTATAATCGACTCGGCATTCGATTTCCGCGCTGTTGCGGGCGGTGGAGTCGGCGCGGCACTTGTTATGGGTGTAAAGCGCGGACTGTTTTCAAACGAGGCAGGCTCGGGTTCAGCACCATGCGCGGCAGCAGCCGCAAACGTAAGCCACCCTGCAAAAGCAGGACTTACGCAGGCGTTCGGAGTTATAATCGATACGATAGTTATTTGTACGTGTACTGCTATGATAATGCTTTTAGCTCCCGCTGAGATCCTTGATGGAGCGCCCAGTATGGGAATGCTCGTGTCCGCTATGAACCATCATTTCGGAGTATTCGGAGTGTGGCTAGTAACGATAACGCTCGGACTTTTCTGCTTCTCCACCTTTATCGGAATCCTGTATTACGCTCGCTCGAACGTTGCTTACGTATTTGGCGATAACTGGACATCACAGACTGTTTATAAGATAATAGCTCTTGTGATGCTCTTTATAGGAGGACTTGCTACTTATACGTTCGTTTGGGATATCGGTGATATCGGTATTGCTCTTATGACGGTATTTAATATGATCGCTTTGTTGCCTATGTCCAATCAAGCGATGCGCTCGCTAAAGGAATATACAGCTATGAGAAAGCGTGAAAAGGCAGAAGCAAAGGCAAAAAAGGCTGAAATAAAATAAAATAGCAGCTCCCGCCGAGGTTTGCTCGGCGGGAGCTTTTTGTGTTGCGGGGGAGAGACGAATGATTCCTCCCCCCCCACAAATTTTAAACAAAAAATCGCAAGAGTGTTTTGCTCTTGCGATTTTTCTTAAAAATTAGAGTTTATTTTCCCAATATCTTCTCTCCGTCTATAACTACCGCGGGTGCGCCATTTTTTGAAAATTCAAGGAGCGCGGGCATCTCACCAAGGCGGAACATCTGACTCGTTCCTTTGAGCGCGAAAGGACGTACGCTGATATCAAATTCCATGCCGTCTATCGTAACTATCGCCTTGCCCGTAAGATTCGAGGCTTTGAGTGTTACCGTGTGAAGTATATCCTCGCCGCCTTCTTCAGCGGCGGGCTCGTTGATCTCCCATTTATAAATTTTTGCCATTTTTGTTTTTCCTTTCGTTTTTCATATTATTTTTTCGAGGTGAAGAGCCTCATCGTTGATAAAAATTATTTCATTTTGTTCTTTGCTCGATGCGATGCAAAGCATAGCATACGTATCAAAAATTCTCACCTTGTATTTGTAAAAATAAAGAGTTTCTTTTTCTTGACTTGTAAGCTCGGAGGAAAGATTTTTTCCAAAAAGCTTTACACGCGCTTCTTTTTCCGTCCATATCGAATAAAAGTCTTCGGGAGAGTCGGCTTTTTTGTACCTTTCAAGCTCATTTGGAGAGAAAAAGCGTTTTGCGATATTTGAAAGCTTTCTGTCGTGATTTATTATTTCAACGTCAATACCTACAAGTCCATCGTTTTTATCGCATAGGACCGCCGCGGCAATGCCTTTTGTGTGTGAAAGACTGAAAAAAGGAGAATCGCTTTTTTTGAAATAAGGCTTTCCGTTTTCGTTTTTTTCGATATCTCCAAAATCATTTTTGCCGCACAAACGCATAAGAGCGACCCTTGCGCCAAGGCTTTCACGCACGGCAGAGCTGTTTTTTATTTTACGCAATTCTTCTTTATCGCCTTCACCAAAGGGAATTGAAGCAAGTACGGCATCAAATTCACTGTCCGACGTAAAAAGCCTGTCGACAGATAAAAGACATATCTTCATGCGCATCTCCAAAAAATATACATTGTAATAATTATACAACAAATAAAAGAAATTTTCAAGAGAAATAAAAATTTTTCACCTTTTACCTCTTCACTATTACTTTTTACATATTACCTAACAAAATCCCCGCCGAAAAATTCGACGGGGTATTGTTAGAAATACACGTTTTTTATTGATTCAAGTATATATGGTGAAGTTTCTTCCGTGTCGTCATCGATATCGTCATTGGTATCCGCCGCGAGAAGCTCGATATTTGAATCGATAGTGCTCATCGCATCGCAGAAGCGATCGTAAAACTTGTCGGATAGCTCTTCGTCTATATCGAGAACGAGCATTGCCGCAAGGTAGAATACCGCAGCAGAAGCAAAACGATCGGACAGAGGAAATACTTCCTGAAGTGCAATGAAGACGGGATTCCACGTGTTTTCTTGAGTTGTAATGTTCGACAAAGCTCTCCACGCTTTGTCTCTCTCCTGCGCTTCGTTGCAAAAAGCGGCTATGATATATGGGGCGCGCTCCTCGTAATCCGCATTATCGCTTGGAATCATGCTCTCACATAGAAATGCTAGAGCAGATGTATATATCTGTTTACAAAGCATTGTAATAAAATCACTCTTCTTCTGCGGGTATTTCTACGGGCGTACCAAGATCAAGAAGAACCATCTCTTCGGGGTATATTACCTTAACGCCGTAAAGGTGAAGTCCCTTAACTGCATCCGAAAAGCGCTTTTCAGGACGGTAAGCCTCGATTTCGGAGAGCTGCTCCGCAAAAGCGATAGCGCGCTTGGTACGCATTATACACTTGTGATAAACATAGAGAGATTCATCTTCGCTTGTGAAAATGTTATTCGATACGAAGATCTTGCAACCGGCAAAGTAGCCAAGACATCCGTTTTCAAGGGCATCCTTGTTGTCGGTTGCGAGGTCGATCTTTGCCTTAAGAATATAAGACGCAATTTCGGGAGATACTTCGAGGACGACTTCTTCGGAGTTGCCTACGTTCGCTTTGTAAAGCATTTCTCGAGCTTTGATGATACTCGAAATAATATCGGTCATGTCACATTGTGCGCTAATAATGTTCTTGGTCTTGTCAAAAAGGGAGTAAACTTTCTTGTCAGCCTCGTTTGCAAGCGCACTTGCCGCAACCTTCATAGCGGCATCCATAAGAATGGGCTTTGCCTGTGCTCTATCGATATCGTCGATCTGGAAATTAAAGCATTTAGCTTGGTCGATAAATATGGAGGCATCGATCTCCGACAGAGTCTGCGGGGTGGACATGTCGGTGTTTTTGGTATAGTCGGTTACGTTAATAGAGCCGACTCCGCAGATCTTAACATAAGAACCGCATTCTTTGATATCTCCTTCAAATTCACGGTTGCAGTTTGCAACTCCGATGTATTGCTTGTCGAGTGCTCTGTAGAGACTTTCGCTCCATATAGTGGGAATAAAATTGGTAATAGCCATTTCTTGTTTCCTTTCTTTTTCATAAAATTATTTTTGTTAATGTTTGTTTTAGTTCCATTTTTTCATAGAATCGATTATTTTTTTGTAGTTTTCACGCACCTCGCTCTGTGACATAGAGCGAACCTCTTCGGGCGAAAAATATTCTTTTGGCGTGTTTTTTCCCGCCGCGCCCGATGATCTTATTGCGTTTTGGCGGTTTATAGCTTCTATTCTCTCACGCTCGGCATCGAGCCTTTTTTCGTAAAGCGCGTAAGAAGCGGAGAGAGGAATACCTGTGCGTACGCTATTGCGTACCTCGTCGGGAATAGAGCCAAGCTCTACATTTGGAAATAAGCGATGAAATTCGCTTATATCGTCTGCGACCCTTTGATTTACCGATCGGCTTTCTTCAAGTTCAGTGCGAAGACGGTCGATCTCTGCTTTTAGCGATCCAATGCTTTCGATCGGTGATTCTTCGACTGTGGCTTCGGGTATCATTTCTTGTGTATCCAAGTTGTCTTCGGCACTATCAACGCCTGTTTCATCAAGTGTTATATTATCATTCTCATTCATAAGATGTCTCCTTTTCTTCGTTATTGTTTAATCTTTCTATCAAGCTCTGACGAGAGCCAATGACTCCCGCGGGTAATCTTGATACGTATTCGGCGGGGGTTATATATCCGTTGTCAAGAAGCTTGTCAAGAAGATTTTGCGTTCCCACCGCGGTATAGCGCGTGCTTTCGGTGACGTCTACTCTTGCGCTGAGGAAGCCTCGCTTGAATAAGGATAGATCTGCTGGGAGAACGAAGTCCCCGTTTTTGTCTGAACAAGGCACAAGACGGTCAGAGGGATAATACGCGCACATCATGTCCGCCCATATATTTGCAAGTTCCTCAACGCAACGGTAATAAGCCGAGCGTACCTGTTCGAGCGGCAGTCGCGAGGTCTCTTGAAGAGCAAGTATAGCACTTGTGTTACTTGCTTCAAGATTTCCAAGAGCCGATTCGGTAGCGCCCATAAGCTCCTTTGTCAAAGATACCGCGCTTTCGATAAGCTCCATATAGCCGCTTTGCATTTCGCCAACTCCGATGACCGATACGGCATCTGAGATATTTCCTCCGCCATGTGCGGCGATAGCCTGACCGACCTCGTTTGTCCATTCGGGAATTTTGGATTTGTCGTAAACTATCTTCGAAAAAGCGGTGTCGGTCATGTGCTTCATAGCCATGGCGTATGCTCTGTTGATATATTTTTGGTTTGGGATAAGATGAGTTATCGGAGACGTACCGTGGAAGCTGTTTTTGGTAGGCATCCAACTGAAATACGCAACGGGGTAAAGATGGCAATCGGTCCTTGCGCGTCTTATGATACACTCACGGGTGGATTTTTCAAATACGACCTTTCCGTTTTCGCGGAAAAAGCGAATTATGTAGGTCGCCTTTTCGGAGTCGGGGTCCTCAAGCTCGTATTTAGCCATGACTCCTGATTGAGAGACAGTGTCTTTGTCTGGAACTATCTTTTCGATATCCTCGTCGCTGACACCGGACTCTGCCGCTTCGCGTCGAAGCACGGATACGGGAGCGCGGCCTGCGAGAATGATATATTCCTGCGATTGTATATCAGAGGAGTTTACGTCGGCAACGAAAAGATTTACGTTGTCTATGACATCGGTAACGATGTCGCCTTCAAAGGCTTGAGGGCTCTTGATAGCAGGGTCCCAATAGCAGTAAAGAACACCGTCGCCTGTAATTGCGGCATCGGTCACCAGACGAAGCATTTTAGCTCCCATACCACACTTTTCCCAACGGTATGCGCTGTTTGCATCTAGCATCTCGAGACCTTGTCTCAATATCGCTTTTTCTGAATCACTTTTTGCGTATGGAATATTTTCATCCGAAAATTTTACGGACAGCTCAACGGAGCTTACCGAAGCGATGAGGTAATCTATTACGCGCTTAATGATATTGAATACGGGATGAGGAAGCTCCGCACTTTCGCCACCCTGCCATTGATCGCCTCGATAGAAGCGTTCGTTTTGGCGAATTGTTTCATAAAGTCCGATACGACGCTTGTAATCTTTACCTGCCTCGTATTGACGCCACGCTTTAGTTATTGATCTGTTCATTTATGTTTTCCTTTCTGTTTTATTTTACACCGATCTCGAAGGAATGTATCGTTGGAGCATGTTCATCCGCCGAAGATAGCATTAAGATGGCGTGGTTAAAGCGTTTTGAATTAAGCCTTTGGTTAAAAACGTAATGTTCTTCACCAGAAGGTGAGTAGAGATCTGTGTAGATGTTTTTATGATTATCAACTTGCAATCTTACGGTTATCCAAGCATCCTTTATATCCGCACTCATAAGAATGTATGATAGACGTTTTTTTTCGGGCGTTGAAAATTCAAGTATGTCACTTGAAAAAAATGCACCGATATATATTATTTTCGAATTTGCTAAAATGTCGTAAGTGAGCGCATTGTCAAAACGATAGATATTATTTTTGTCAAAGAAAAATATTTCTCCGTCTAATTCAAAGAAGCCTTTTGCGTCAAAACCCGTAAACCTGTACCACGCTTTGTTTTTGATGTTATATATCCAGGTACTTTCTTCTCCAAACGCGTGGAACCAAAGCTCGTTGTATTTTTTAGCGTTGAAAACGACCGCGTTTTTATAAAAATAGTCGGAGAGGAGGGAATCTATGGGAGTTGAAATACTCGTGGCATTGCACTCATTGTATTCGTCCGTTTGGGAATTCCATGAAAATATCGTGTGTTTGCCTACGGATATGGGACAATTGTCTGCCATTTCAACGGCGCACATTGAGGCGCAGCCTGCTCCTTTGTTTATTGACAAAAGAGGTGTGTTTTCCGCTCCGTTAGTTGTAGGAGAAGCATTCCACGCATCTCCATCGGTAAATACTAACAAACGGTCATAGTGACGTATGGCTGCTCGAATGTCGTGTCTGCCGTCTCCTGCGGCAAATTCATATCCGGAGGGAAAGTAAAGTGGGCTGCTTTTTGGATTTGCTTTATATGACTCTTCCATAGATTCGCGTGAAACGAATTTAGAGCAATACAAGGTGTTCTTTTTTGAACCGCCCCACATAAACATTCTGTCTCCATTAAGATCTCCGAAATTTGTAGCATCGGTACAGGTAAATAGTCCCTGCATTCCTTCTTCGTCCTCAGCAGAATCGTAGGTAACGTAAATAAGTACCTCGTCATTTTCCGAAAGACCTGAAAGCTCTACCGATTTAAATATAGTGTTGTAGGTATATTCGGTACCGGAAAGGAGATTTCCGTTCAAATAGACCGCATCAATACTTTTTGCGCTCCAACCCGTATGCAGATAAATGGAGGGGAATTTTTCGATCTTGTAGCTTATTCGAGCGTGATTGCATAAAAGATTTCGCTTTTCATAGATCTCACCGCGCTTTCCTGTTGTCCAATCCTTTCCGACAAGAGGGATATATCCGACAGTCGAGGGGAAGTTGTAGTCCGTCGCCTGCATTTCGTATATCTTCTCTCCGTCCGCTAGATAAAGACGGTCACGGTAATAAAAGAAGCTCGCTCTACCGGTATATGTCCCGACAACACCAATCGAAGAAATGGCGTTTACAGACTTATAATATATCGATACCTTGTTTCCGTGAAGTAAAAAGCATGTTTCTTCACCTTCAAGCATTCCGGTCCAAATTGCTCGTATTTCATCTGCAAGACTTATACAATGGCGAAAGCCGCCGCGCTTTTTTAATGAGCCGTCATCACAGATACGGAAGTTGCGGACATCCGTAGAGTGAGGCTTTTTTGTGTGAAGAAAGCGCGTATCTATGCCCGAAAAGCCTTCAAACACCGCATTTTCGGGACTTTTTGTTTTTAGATGTGACATAATAGTTGCCTTCCTTTTTTATCATTTTGCGAACGTGTTTAAATGTCTCTTGCCAAAGCACAGACAAATTTTATTTAATCAAATGGCGAGAGCGTTCGCTTCTTTCGGAAAATAAACTCATGCTGTGGCTCTTTGGGTAAAGCGACTCGGCTCATAAGTCCGTAGCGCAGAGCCTCTGGGGCGTGGGTGACCGAATGTGGCTCGCTTGACGCGTCCTCACAACGTTCAGAGTCGGTCAAAAGAGCGGGTAGCGTTCGAATAAGCTCTTGGCAGCAGCCGCAGATGCGCAGAGAGGGATGCGTATCTTTGGCGGAAAGGTATTCGCGCACTATTCGCCACCCAGGTATCCTTCTGTCGTCTGCCGCTATCATGGGAGGCATTCCGCGAACCGATTGCATTATCTCAAATCCGCTCCTTCCGCTGTCCTGACGTCGATTCCAAAGATCAGGAGATGCAACCGCGTATTCACATTCGCCTCTGCAAAGCACGGCGATTCGCTCGGCGGCTTCGGAGAGGGTGAGCCCGGGCTCACAATGTTCTCGGAGAACGTAGTAATTTCCGTCGCAGTCAATACCGATAATAAGAACGGCAAGCATATCGAAGCCATAGTCAACGGCGGCAAAAAGTGTGAGTCTTTTTGGAATATCCGATGCGCTGCAAACATGTATAGAGGGGTCGAATTCCGGAAAAAACTGACCTTCGAAAACGTCCCATTTCCCGTATAGCCATGCATCACGTAATCGGTCAGGGAGCGATTCTAGGGAACGCACGTAATCGGGATCAGCATTCGTAAGCACCGTATTGTCGAAAACTCGAGCTGGAATAAACGCGTAATCGCGTCCGTCCTCACCGTCGCGGAATTCGCGGTCTATAAACAATCGTTTTACCCATGCATGTCCGATGCCGCCCGGATTGCAGGTCAGATACATTCGTCTTGGAAATTTTGACGCGCCTCGGAGGCAAGCCTTAAAGATGGAGAATCTGAATTCACTGAGCTGTGTAGCCTCATCAATGGCGATAACGTCGTATTCCTGACCTTGATATCTGAGAACGTCGCGGTCGGTCGAGCAATATCCGAGGTCTATTCTGCTTCCGTTTTTCAGGTGAAGCGATTTTTCGGATTCGCAAAATGTAAGAATAGTACCGTATTCCTTTAAAAATGGTATTACGTGGTTTGAACGAAGTTCGGGCATGCTTCTTCTTACGAGTAAGCAACGAAGTCCCGCGTAGCGCAGGCACATAGCGATAAGCTTTCTCCGAAGAGCCCACGACTTTCCGCCGCCACGCGCTCCGCCGTATGCGGTAAAGCGTGCGCGAGAAGCGAAAAACTGCTTTTGCCTTTCGTTAGGAATGCCCGAGATGAGTAAGGGAGTGTTTTCGGATGCGGGCATTATTCTCCGTCCTCCCAGACATCGTGCTCAAATCTTATTTCGGGAATTCCACCGTCGGTGTTAGAGTTTTCCTTTTCATAACCAAGTCTCTTTTTGAAATAGGCGGCAATAATGGTTGGCGATAGAGAAGCGTTAAGTGCTTCGTCCTCAAGAGCCGCGCGAAGCCTGTCGAATTCGCGAGGAAAATGCGTTGATAGAGTTAGGAACTCGTCTATTCCTATTCCGAGGTAACGGCAAAACCCTGCCATGTTCGGAAATCGGCAATAACCGTTTTCTTTTTTCTTACCGACTTTTTTTTCTCCGTCGATATTAGCTTCGCTTTTTTGCGTACAAGAAGAAATGTAATCTTCGAGAAGCGCGTCGGCAGTGCCTTCGCGAAAAGCTATGCAGAGAGGACTTTCATCCTCCGTAATGTTCATGTGTTACCTCCTTCTTTGTCTGTGCGCATATATTTTACCGCAAACTCGCGTCTCAAAAAATACCAGAATGTCTCATTTTGTCTCAACTTCATGAAAAAAATAAGAAAAAAATAAAAAACCGCTTCTGCCATCAAAATGATAGCAGAAGCGGTTTTTATTCTCGCTTGCTTATGTATTAACTATTAAAAGGTTCGACCTTGAAGTAGTTGAGAAGCGTAAAAACTATACCAACGAGCAGATAAAGTCCAATAATGCCTCCAGCGATGCTAAGCAACCAACCAACGAGAGGGAGGAAGCCAAGAAGAATATGAAGAACTGTGGTGATAGCGTTTATCACGATCGCAACAACGATATGAAGAACGATCATAATAACAAGGCTTTTTACGTCTTCTTTCTTCGTAAAGGAATAGGGGAAGAACTTTTTGATAGCGTCCATAATATACCTCCATAAATGTATAAAATACTACACAATCATTATATAACTATTTTATTCTTTTGTCAATTGTTTTTTCGAAAAAAGATATTTAACAGCAGAGTGAGCCGCCACATTGCCCTCACCTACTGCTTTTGCATATTGATAAGGCCTGCCCGTGCAGTCTCCCGCTGCAAAAAGCCCCGCAAGATTCGTGTTGCAGTCACGGTCAACGACAACATGACCGTTTTTAACCTCAAGACCATGCACAAGAGCCGATGGCGATATCGCTGATTTGAGAAGAAAAACTCCGTCTATGTCAAGTTCTCCGTTTGAGTGGATTATCTTATTTGCTCTGAAATTTCCACATATCTCACGCGGAACACTGCGTATCTGCTCAACGTTTGCGTTGGAGATATTAATGTCCTTGTAAAGAGGGAAGAGATAGACCTTTTCTGCAAGTTTCGCAAGATATTCAACCTCGTCCTCATGTTCGCTTGAAGTGCAGATAACGGCTATCGTCTTTCCCTTGTAAAGAGAGCCGTCGCACGTTGCGCAATAGCTTACTCCGCGGCCAAGAAATTCAAGCTCACCGGAAATTGCCTTGATAGGTTCAACGCCCGAAGCAAGTACGACTGCGTGCGCCTCAAACACATCGGTGTTACATAAAACACCGTAATGAGTGTCCATGTTGTAAATACCAGTCACCTGTTTGTCTGTTATCTCAATATTTAAATGTTTCAGTTGTAATGAAATGTTATGTGCAAAAGCTTCTCCGCTTATAGCATTGAGTCCGGGATAATTGTTTATCTGCTCTGCCTTTCGTATCTTTTCTGAAAGAGACGGCGAACCGAATAAAATAATGTTTTTATTTAAGGCTTTGAGAGTAAGGGCTGCGGATATACCCGCAGGTCCTGTGCCTATAATAGCTACGTCGTACATTTAAAATACCTTTCGGATGGATTTTTTATTTATTATAACATTCTGTACAGATAAAGTCAAGTTATGTTACGTATCAATAATAAAAAAAGAATGATGAGTTTTATTTTTTGTGGACGTGGCATGCGAACTTGCGGTTTATTGCAAACAAGTTGAAATTGAGTTCTTGTCACCAAAGCAAAAAAAATATCGAGTGTTCATAACTTGAATTTGTTATGAAGACTCGATATGGTCAGGCGAAACCGTTAATATCTGAACTTCGCCGTCGTGTGATATGGCAAGGATCTATGCCGCACGTCCCCGATAATTGGGGGCGGCAACTTGCCGCTGGTCGAGGTGACAAGATTCGAACTTGCGACTTCTACGTCCCGAAGAAATCTGAGCCGATTTTTTCCTTGATTTACAAGGCTTTTCGGGGCTTTTGTGTCCGAAAACAATGCTTTCGAGTGCTCTTGTAAGCACTGTTTCCACGTAGTC
>JAZNEM010000035.1:0-1808 GCA_045588595.1 Eubacteriales bacterium | reverse complement strand
GAATTCAAATTGAAATCCACCGTCAAGCTTTGCCACGTGTTCCAGCACTCGCACACCCTCTCCGATAACCTCGGGGCCGATTCCGTCACCTGCAATAACTGCGATTTTGTAGCTTTTCATCATTTTTCTCCTTGCATTTTAAAATAGATTTATACATTTAATTGTAGTAATTGTAGCACGTTGTATGTTATTTGTAAAATACATTTTAAATTGACAATTATAGCTTTTTGCTATATAATAAAGTTGACAAGAAGAAAGGAGCAGGATATGAATATAACTCAACTTAAATATTTTCACGCTGTAGCAGAATATCATACGGTATCTCTTGCGGCACAGCGCTTGTATATTTCTCAGCCCTCGCTTTCAAACGCGATACGCGAGCTGGAGAGGGAGTTTGCGCTATCGCTTTTCTACCGCCGTCACAACGGAATGTTTTTAACCCCCGAGGGTACGAAACTTTATAATTCGACAAAGGAGCTGCTCACCAAATATGCCGAGGTCGAGCGTGTGATGCTGGAGCTTGGGGGAGATACGCGCAGATTGAGGCTTGGCATACCGCCTATGCTGAGTTCTATTATATTTGCCGATATTTACAGGGAATTTGCCGAAAAAAACGGACTTACACACCTTGAAATAAGTGAAAAGGGAAAATACGAGCTTCTTTCGGAGCTGAACGATGGGCTGCTTGATACGGTATTGCTTCCTCACGTCAAGCCCTTTGATATATCCTACCGCGCTCAAAAAGTGGGAAGGCTTGAGGTTGTTTGTTGGGTAAATAAGCTTGATTCACTCGCGGAGCGCGAGGAAATAAACGCCAAAATGTTAGAGGGTAAACCTCTCGTCCTCTTTGCCGACACATTCTTCCAGACAAAGACTATAAGAGAGTGGTTTTCCAGCGCGGGTGCATACCCGACGGTGTGTGTTCAGACCGAACAGCTGTCTACGGCAGAGAGCATGATAGAAAGTGGCCAGGCAATAGGATTTACTTTCGGAAAAATTGCAAGCAAAAACGGAAAGCTCAGGGGCGTATCGCTTTTTCCGAGGATTTTTGTGGACGTAAGCCTTGTCAGAAGTAAAGATGGTTTTTTGCTCGACGGAGTGAAAGAGCTTGAAAAATACTTTAAAAATAGCAATCCGTTTGACAAATAGCTCAAATGGGAGGTGCGTAAAAACAGACCACCGATGATGGTCGCGCGGAATAGGGATATTGGTTCGTAGCACGAAGATTTATCGCCTTGCCGCTTACGAGCGAGCTCGTATCTAGTGACGCAATCATAAAGGCTTTTCGACTAAAGGGAGAAAAGCTACATCAGTATTTCTTCACTATTCACTATTACTTATTACTTGCCAAAAAACGACAAGAGGTTTTAGTGAAGAGTGAAAAGTGAAGAGTGCAAAAGCAAAAACGACAACCTTCTGTCGAAGATTGTCGTTTTTTGAAAAAAGGCTACGAAAAAGATATTTTTCGTGGGTTGCAATTAGGATTTGAACTCAAACGGTTTTTGTCATTTTATTCACATCTGTTTTTATTTAGCAAGATACTCTAAAAATTCAATAAAGTTATTATATGCTTTTTTAAACTTCCAACTACCTTCACCATGTTTTGCATGATAAACTTTTGAATCTTCAATAGTAATATCAATACAATATGGATCGCCAAACTTATCTGCTATAACCAAATAATTACTTGGCCAATCTTCTACTATATTGTTGACTATATCAACTGAATAACCTATTTGGTTTTCAATGATATTATCAACACCATACAATGATATCTCATACATTCCTTTTGGTATTATTGTGTTACT